>RFUP01000187.1 GCA_009922885.1 Paracoccaceae bacterium | reverse complement strand
CAATGTGCCATGAACACGCTGAGGCCCGATTGTTCGAGCATGTAGCGTGTGGCGCCGCCGAGGATGGCTTCGCGGAACCGCGAGTGGCCGTAGGCCCCCATGATCACCAGATCGGCGCTGACGTCATTGGCGTGGCGGATCAGCACATCGGACACGCGCGGCAGGGTTTTCGAGAGCACATCGATTTCAACGCGTGCGCCGTGGCGGGCAAGGCATTGCGACAGCTGACCACCGGGATCGGAGCGCGACGGGCCATGGGTGGGCGGGTCAATGATCACCACATGCACGGCTTCGGCCTTTTGGATCAAGGGCAGCGCGGCGCGCACGGCCACCAGCGCTTCGCGGCTTTCGTTCCAGCCGATCACGACCTTTTTCGGATTGGTGACTGTGCAGCCCGGCCCTGGCACCACGAGCACGGGCGCGAGGCCTTCGAACATGGCGCTTTCGACGACGGGTTCAAGCTCGGCACCGCGGTGCGGGCCGTAAGGCTTGGCCAGAACGGCCAGATCGGAGAAGCGGGCGCGGGCGGCGACATGACGGCCGATATCGGCCAGTTGCGACACGCCCGTATCGCTCGACCAGCGCAAGCCGCTCGGTTCGAGCCGGGCGCGCACCTGCGCCTCGATTTCCTCGGCTTCCTTCTCGGCGCGGGCGATGGTTTCTTGCAGGATCAGGGCATTGGCGCCTGCGTAATAATATCCCGTCTGGGTGCGATCGACGCCGAGGCAGAGCACATCAAGATGGGCATCATGCGCGCGGGCCAGCGCCTCGGCCTGTTCCATCGTCGTGGCGACGAGGGCGGGATCAGTGAGGGCGGTGAAAATTGTTTTGTAAGCCATGGGGTCCTCCGGTTGGTCGGGGTCTCTGGCTTCGAAACTAGGGGTGGCCTGTGGGGCTTGCCTTGATGCGTATCAATAGCTGCGGCACGAACTCTTGATGCAGATCAAGGCAGGTTTCGCGCGCCCGTCGCATCTACCCATCAGTCTATAACGCGCCGCAGGTTTTCCCGAATCATGCGGAACCAGACGAAGGGACGAAAAATGTCGAACTATTTCAAGCTGATAGCGCTCGGCTTGGTGGCGCTCCTCGCGATGATCGCCGCCAATTACGGGCGTGATTTGGCCTATCAGGTGAATGCGATCACTGTCGCACTCGCCGCGCTTATCACGTTTGTTTACGTGCTTCGCCGCACCGGAGAGCCTTCGGTGCCAACTGACCAGACCCGTTATTTGGACGGCGTGGTGCGCTACGGCGTGATCGCCACAGCGGGCTGGGGTGTCGTGGGTTTCCTTGTGGGCGTGATCATTGCGTTCCAATTGGCCTTCCCGGTGCTCAATCTCGAATGGGCCCAAGGGTATCTGAACTTCGGCAAGCTGCGTCCGCTGCATACTTCGGCGGTGATTTTCGCATTTGGCGGCAACGCGCTTCTGGCGACGTCGTTCTATGTCGTGCAGCGCACTTCTGCAGCGCGCCTGTGGGGCGGCAACCTCGCATGGTTCGTGTTCTGGGGCTACCAGCTCGTGATCGTGCTGGCGGCAACGGGGTATATCCTCGGGGCAACGCACGGTAAGGAATATGCCGAACCGGAATGGTATGTGGACCTTTGGCTCACCATCGTCTGGGTCGCCTATCTCCTCGTCTTCATGGGCACCATCATGAAGCGCAAAGAGCGCCATATCTACGTGGCGAACTGGTTCTACCTCTCGTTCATCCTGACGGTCGCGATGCTCCATATCGTGAACAACATCGCGATCCCGGTCTCGATCTTCGGTTCGAAGTCGGTGCAGGTGTTCTCGGGTGTGCAGGACGCCATGACCCAATGGTGGTATGGCCACAACGCTGTGGGCTTCTTCCTTACCGCAGGCTTCCTCGGCATGATGTATTACTTCGTGCCGAAGCAGGCGGAACGCCCCGTGTTCTCCTACAAGCTCTCGATCATCCACTTCTGGGCCCTGATCTTCCTCTACATCTGGGCTGGCCCCCACCACCTCCACTACACCGCTCTGCCGGACTGGGCCTCGACCCTCGGCATGGTGTTCTCGGTCGTGCTCTGGATGCCGTCCTGGGGTGGTATGATCAACGGCCTCATGACCCTCTCGGGCGCATGGGACAAGCTCCGGACCGACCCGATCATCCGTATGATGGTGATCTCGATCGGCTTCTACGGCATGTCCACCTTCGAAGGCCCGATGATGTCGATCCGTGCGGTGAACTCGCTGTCGCACTACACTGACTGGACCATCGGTCACGTGCACTCCGGCGCACTCGGCTGGAACGGGATGATCACCTTCGGTGCTCTCTACTTCCTCGTGCCGAAGCTCTGGAACCGTGAACGCCTCTACTCGCTCTCGCTCGTGAGCTGGCACTTCTGGCTCGCCACTATCGGCATCATCCTCTACGCCGCCTCCATGTGGGTCACCGGCATCATGGAAGGCCTGATGTGGCGTGAAGTGGATGCCAACGGCTTCCTCGTGAACTCCTTCGCCGACACCGTGGGCGCGAAGTTCCCGATGTATGTCGTGCGCGGTCTGGGTGGTCTGATGTTCCTCTCCGGCGCACTCATCATGTGCTATAACCTCTGGATGACTGTTCGTGCCGCGCCTCGCGTGGAATCCGCGAACCATCTGGTCCCGGCTGAATAAGGAGGGCCGGACAATGGCAATTCTCGACAAACACGCGATCCTCGAAAAGAACGTCACGCTTCTGGCAGTCTTTGCGCTGCTCGTGGTGACCATCGGCGGTATCGTGCAAATCGCACCGCTGTTCTGGCTCGAAAACACCATCGAGGAAGTGAAGGGCATGCGCCCCTACACGCCCCTCGAACTGGCGGGCCGGGATATCTACATCCGCGAAGGCTGCTACGTCTGCCACTCGCAGATGATCCGCCCGATGCGCGACGAGGTGGAGCGTTACGGCCACTACAGCCTCGCGGCTGAAAGCCAGTACGACCACCCGTTCCAGTGGGGCTCGAAGCGGACGGGGCCTGACCTCGCCCGCGTCGGCGGCCGCTACTCGGACGAATGGCACCGCGACCACCTGCGTGATCCGCAATCGGTCGTGCCGGAATCGGTGATGCCCAAATACGGCTTCCTCGAAAACCGCGCGATTGACGGCAAGTATATCCAGGACGTGATGGCAACGCACCGCTTCGTCGGCGTTCCTTACTCCGAGGAAATGCTGGAAAACGCCAAGGCCGACTTCGCCGCGCAAGCCGATCCCGATGCCGATACCGATGGCCTGATCGAACGCTACGGCGACAAGGTCCAGGTGCGGAACTTCGACGGCAAGCCGGGGATCTCGGAATCCGACGCGCTCATCGCCTATCTGCAGATGCTGGGCACGCTGGTCGACTTCTCCACTTTCACGCCTGATGCAAGCCGCTGAGGAGGGATCATGGAAACCTATTCCCTTCTCCGCGAATTCGCTGACAGCTGGGTTCTGCTCGCGCTCTTCGCCTTCTTCGTCGGTGTCATCCTCTTCGTGATGCGCCCCGGTTCGACGAAAGTGTATCGCGACGTGGCAGATATCCCGTTCCGGCATGACGAAAAGCCCGCTCTCCGTGAGCGTGACGCACAGGAGGCCTGAGACATGGCTAAGAAACCGATCAAGAAAGAAGACGTCGGCACCACGGGCCACTCCTGGGACGGCATCGAAGAGTTCAACAATCCGCTGCCGCGCTGGTGGCTCTGGACCTTCTATGCCTGCATCGTCTGGGGCATCGGCTATACCATCGCCTATCCGGCATGGCCGGGCATCTCTCAGGCAACCTCCGGCCTTCTCGGCTTCTCCACTCGTGGGCAAGTCGCCGAGCAGATCGCCGCAGTGGATGCCAAGAACGCGCCCATGAACGACAAGCTCGCTTCGGTCGAGCTGGCTGCCATCGACGGTGATGCCGAGCTGAAAGGCTACGCCATCTCCGCAGGTGCGGCAGTGTTCAAAACCTGGTGTGCCCAGTGCCACGGTGCTGGTGCAGCAGGTGCCAAGGGCTACCCGAACCTTCTCGATGACGACTGGCTCTGGGGTGGGGATATCGACTCGATCCACTACACCATCACCCACGGCATCCGGAACACGGATAGCGACGACGCCCGCGCAACCGAAATGCCTGCCTTCGGTCGGGACGAGCTGCTCGAAAAAGAGCAACTCGATCAGGTTGTGAACTTCGTCATGTCGCTCTCGGGCACCGCTCAGGACGCCGCCAAAGTCGAGGAAGGCGCTGTCGTCTTTGCCGACAACTGCGCCTCCTGCCACGGTGAACAGGGCGAAGGCATGCGCGATCTGGGTGCTCCGGCGCTGAACGACGCGATCTGGCTCTACGGTGGCGATTACGCGACGCTTCTGGAAACCGTGACCAACTCCCGCGCTGGTGTGATGCCGGCATGGAGCACGGATTTCCGTCCGGCCCAAGGCCTCTCCGAAGCCGAAATCCGCGCAGTGGCAACCTATGTCCACTCGCTCGGCGGCGGCGAATAATCGCGCCTAAATCGAACAAGGAAAGAGCAGGCTCCGGCCTGCTCTTTTCGCTTTCAGGCCCCGGTATTCGGCCTATGCTCGCGCCAGAATGAACGCAGCGGGGCGTGATGCTGGGAATCCTGTCGATCACGGGTGTGATCTTTGTGCTGATCGGCCTCGGTTTCGGCTCTGTGCGCCTCAAGGTCTTCTCCAGCGCCGATATGACCGTCCTTGGCCGCCTCGTCGTCCAGATCGCCGCCCGCCTCGCGCGGAACCCGATCGTCCTTGCCCTCTGTGCGGGTGTCGTTGTGTCCGTCTTCCACATCCCCCTGCCGCAGATCCTCTTCCGCCCGGTGGATATCCTCGCCAATGCCTGCGCCGCCGTCTCTCTGATCGTGATCGGCGGCACCCTTGCAGGCCTCTCCCTCTCCTTCCTCACCATCTCCGCAACGCTCGCCCTCGTGCTCCCCTGATCCCGTCAACCCAGCGTGGTTGACCCAGATCAAAGCCGCCCGGCACGAATCACGGCATTAACATCTCATCGGACATGCAAAGGGCCACGCCCTAGCCAGTCTACGATCCGCGAGGCCTCCTTCCCTGCCAACCGGATCGGAGAAACCCGGAGGCGGCAGCTTTCCGGACAAGGTGCCGATCTTCCGTCCTGTTCGCGCGTTTCCTGGAAGATCGGCACCCACTTCTCCCTCCCCCCGCATCGCGCTATCCTCCCCGAAAAGAGGC
>RFUP01000186.1 GCA_009922885.1 Paracoccaceae bacterium | reverse complement strand
TCGCGCTTGGGTGGCCCTGAAATCTGGCTCCTCTGGGTTGACGATGACTGGCGCACCGCAGCGATGGCGTCGCCCGATGGCCGCTTGGGCTGGATCATGGAGCGAGGCCAACAAACGCCTGATCGGCAGAAAGCCGCGCGGGAAATTCTGAACTGGATGGGGTTTGACCTCGAAAAATTAAGGAAGGTTGCACCATGACAAATCGCGTTGTGATTACTGGCGGAGCCTCTGGTATCGGGCGCACCTTTGCGCGTCGCTTCGCTGCCGATGGCTGGCGCGTGGCGTTGTGCGACGCCGCGCCCGAGGCCGTTGCGGCCATGGCCAATGAACTGCCCGGGGCGATCTGCCGAACTGCCGATGTGCGCAGCGAAGCCCAGATGGCGGCTTTTCTTGCCACTGTAGAAGATCAATGGGGTGGCGCAGATGTGGTTTGTGCCAACGCAGGAACGGGTGGCCCTGCAGGTCGCATCGAGGAACTCGACTACCAAGCATGGCAAGATTGCATCGCCGTAAACCTGCATGGCGCATTTCTGACTTGCCGCTGGGCGGCGCGGGTTATGCGGGCACAAGGCTCGGGGTCCATCGTGATTACATCCTCCACCTCCGGCCAGTGGGGCGTGCCTTACCGCAGCCCTTACGTGGCGGCGAAATGGGGTTTGGTGGGGTTGACGAAAACTCTCGCCATGGAGCTCGGCCCAGTGGGCGTGCGTGTGAACGCGATTTGTCCCGGTGCGGTCGAAGGCGAGCGGATGGAGCGCGTTCTGGCCATGGAAGCGAAGGCGAGCGGCAAGGATCCGGAAGCGCTCCGCGCCCATTATGCGGATGGGACGAGCCTGAAAACATGGGTGACAGAGGATGAGTTGGCCGATACGGCTCTCTTCCTCTCCTCGCCTGCAGCCCGGAAAATATCCGGACAAATCATAGCGATAGACGGACATACGGAGAGGATGGTCTGATGCGGAAAGTAGCTGCGATACTCGGCGGGGGCGTGATTGGTGGCGGCTGGGCCGCCCGCTTCCTTCTCAATGGCTGGGACGTGCGTGTGTTCGACCCCGATCCCCAAGCCGAGCGCAAGATCGGTGAAGTGCTGGCCAACGCCCGCCGCGCCCTGCCCGGCCTTGGCAACGTGGCCCTGCCGCCTGAAGGCAAGATGACCTTGCACCCGACGGTCGCTGAAGCGGTCTCGGGCGTGGAATGGGTGCAGGAATCCGTGCCGGAACGGCTTGATATCAAGCACAAGGTGTTCCGCCAGATCGAAGCCGCGGGCTATACGGGCACGGTGGGTTCCTCCACCTCGGGCTTCAAGCCCTCCGAGTTGAATAAAGGGGCAGCCAAGCCCGGCCAATTCACCGTCTGCCACCCGTTCAACCCGGTCTATCTTCTGCCCGTCGTCGAAGTCGTCGCGGTGCCGGAAGGGGCCGCCAATGTCGAGCGTGCCAAGGAAGTGCTGTCGGGCCTCGGCATGTATCCCCTGCACCTGAAGAAAGAGATCGACGCCCACGTCGCCGACCGACTTCTCGAAGCTGTCTGGCGCGAGGCGCTCTGGCTGGTGAAAGACGGTATCGCCTCGACCGAAGAAATCGACAACGCCATGCGCTACGGCTTCGGCCTCCGCTGGGCGCAGATGGGCCTCTTCGAGACCTACCGCATCGCGGGTGGCGAAGCGGGCATGAAGCATTTCATGGCCCAGTTCGGCCCTTGCCTCACCTGGCCCTGGACCAAGCTGATGGACGTGCCCGAGTTCACCGATGAACTCGTCGACCTGATCGCCGGGCAGTCCGATGCACAATCGGGCCATCTATCGATCCGTGAGTTGGAACGCATCCGCGATGGCAACCTCGTCGGCTTCATCCGCCTTCTCGCGCAGAACCAGTGGGGCGCAGGCGCGCTGCAAAACGAGCATGACGTGCTCCGCGAAGCCGATATGGGCCTTGTGCGTTCGGTCTCCGAGCTTGGTGAAATTTCTAGCCCCGTTCTCACCGTGAAGCGCGTCGTGCCGCTCGACTGGCTCGACTACAACGGCCACATGACTGAAGCGCGCTATCTCGACGCCTTCACCGCCGCTGCGGACCGCCTGATGCTGATTGTAGGGTGCACACCCGAGTATATCGCCAACGGCGGCAGCTTCTTTACCGCAGAAACCCACATCCGCCATTTGGATGAGGCCAAGGCCGGGGATCCGATCGAAGTGCACACCCGCGTGCTTTCAGCGGAAGGCAAGAAGATGCATATCTGGCACGAGCTCCGCCGTGGCGACACGCTTCTGGCTACCGCAGAGCAGATGCTCATCCACGTGAGCCTGAAAACCCGCGCGGCTTCTGTCCCCGCGGCCCATATCGCGGAAAACCTCGGCCGCTTGGCAGCAGCGCACGCCGCTCTGCCTGCGCCCGAAGGCAAAGGCCGCTCGGTCGGCGCGCCGCGCTAACGCCTGCGCCAAACGTCAAAGGGGGGCCAAACGGCCCCCCTTCTTTTATCCCAAATCCCGATCCGCTTAAGTGCGAATGCCAGCAAACCGCGTTTGCCATTCTTCCCGCTGCTCATCTGCGATTTTCGCGAAAAGCACATCCGGAACCGTGAAGGCATGGCCCGCAGACAAAGCCGAAAGCGCGGCCTTCACATCTTCGGGCCAACCAGCCCCTTCCGCGCCCATCGCCGCCAGCATCGTGGCCGAGGCGTCTGGGATGAACGGTGCCGAAAGCACGGCGTAAAGACTGATCAGATTGAGGCCCAAGCGCGTCTGCATCGCCGCTTTCACGGGGTCTTCCTTGAAGGTCGACCACGGTGCCGCCGATTGCAAATACTCGTTCCCAAGCACCCAGATCGCGCGCAATTCCGCCGCCGCCTTCCGGACTTCCTTCTCGTCCATGAAGCCCTCATAGGCCTTCACACGGCCCGCGATGGCTTCCGCCAATGCCTCTTCCTGCGCACCCCAAGCGCCGCCTTCCGGCACAGCTTCGCCAAACTTCGAACGGCAGAACTTGGTAATCCGGCTCACGAAGTTCCCCAGAACATCCGCCAAATCCTTGTTCACCGAGGCCTGGAAATTCTCCCAAGTGAATTCCGCATCCGAAGATTCCGGCGCATGGCTCAGAAGCCACCAGCGCCAGTAATCCGAAGGCAGGATTTCCAGCGCCTGATCCATGAACACACCGCGCCCGCGCGAGGTCGAGAACTGGCCGCCATCGTAATTCAGATAGTTGAACGACTTGATGTAATCCACGAGCTTCCAAGGCTCACCCGAGCCGAGGATCGTCGCCGGGAAACCAATGGTATGGAACGGCACGTTATCCTTGCCCATGAACTGGGTATAGGTCACGTCATCCGCGCCCTTATCGGTGCGCCACCAACGCTCCCAATCCGCGCCCTTGCCAGCAGCCACCCATTCTTGCGAGCAGGCGATGTACTCGATGGGCGCATCGAACCAGACGTAGAACACCTTCCCGTCCATGCCCTCCCAAGGCGCGCCGTCGAATTGCGCCGGAACCCCCCACGACAAGTCACGCGTGATGCCCCGATCCTGCAAGCCATCGCCGTCATTGAGCCACTTCTTGGCAATCGAAGTGGAAAGCACGGGCCAATCGGTTTTGCTGTCAATCCACGCCTCCAGCTTGTCCTTCATCTCGGACTGGCGGAGGTAGAGATGCTTGGTCTCGCGCAGCTCCAGCTCAGTCGAACCCGAGACGGTCGAACGCGGGTTGATGAGGTCCGTCGGATCAAGCTGCTTCGTGCAATTGTCGCACTGGTCGCCCCGCGCACTCTCGAACCCGCAATTCGGGCAGGTGCCCTCGATATAGCGGTCAGGCAGGAAACGCGCATCGGCCACGGAATACATCTGCTTTTCCGTCACTTCGCGGATCAGCCCCTCTTCCGCCAGCCGCTTCGCCAAATGCTGCGTCAGCGCCTTGTTCTCGGCAGAAGAAGACCGCCCGAAATGATCGAAGGAAAGGCGGAACCCTTCCGCGATTTGCGCCTGCACCACATGCATTTCAGCGCAATACTCGGCCACGGGCTTTCCGGCCTTTGCCGCTGCAAGTTCGGCAGGCGTGCCATGCTCGTCTGTCGCGCAAAGGAACAGCACCTCATGCCCGCGCCCACGCAGGTAACGCGCGTAAAGATCGGCAGGCAATTGCGAGCCCACCAGATTGCCGAGGTGCTTGATGCCGTTGATATAGGGGATGGCGGAGGTGATAAGATGGCGTGCCATGGATCGCTGCTTGTCCCTGATCTGTTCGCCCCCTCCTAGCGCGTCCCGTGCCAGACTGCCAGTGCCGAGCGCGGCCTTCCCCTATTTCGGTTCACCATCCCTGAGCCGCCCCAAGAGTTTGCCAATGAGGAAACTGGTGCGCGGTGCGTAAACGTAAGGCGTCCGCGCCCCCGGCACCGGGCGCGCCCGCATCCTCAGAAGCCCGAACGCGATCAGCGCCGCATGCCCCGTCGAGATCATCAAGAACAGCGCCGAAGGCCCGAAGCGCTCGATCAGCAGAGACGCCAGCAGAGGCGAGGCAATCGCGCCCACCGCATACCAGAACATGAGCGCCGCCGAGAGTTCCACCCGCTGATCGGAATTGGCAAAGTCATGTGCATGCGCCGCCGCCACCGAATAAAGCGGAAAGGTCGCGAAGCCGAAGAAGGCGACCGTCAGGACAATAACTCCGAACCCCAGCCCCGTCAGGCTCGCCGACAGCGCGCAAGCCACGATCGCCGCAATAGAAAGCCCCACCAGCACATGCCGCCGGTCATTCTTATCCGCCACCCAGCCCACCGGATATTGCGAAAGCGCGCCCCCTGCCACATAGGCGGCCAGAAACCACGCGATCTGATCCGCCGTCAGCCCGACCTCCAAGCCATACACTGGCCCGACCATCCGGAAACTCCCCGAAGTCAGCCCTGACACCACCACCGCTGCCGTCGCCAAAGGCGACATCGCGATCGACAAGGCAGGCCGCAACCGCGGTGCCCCCGGCATCTCGGGCTGGCTTTCGCGCGTCAGCGTCAAGGGCAGGATCGCGGCACAGCACAGAAGCGCAATCAGCATGTAGGATTCGTAGGCCGCAGGTGTCAGCACCGAAATCAGCATCTGCGACACGAGCGAGGCGCAGATATCCGTCACCCGGTAAAGCCCCATCGCCCGGCCGCGCGTCTCGTTCGTCACCCGCGCCTGCAACCACGCCTCGATCACCGTGTAGCAGCC
>RFUP01000185.1 GCA_009922885.1 Paracoccaceae bacterium | reverse complement strand
AAGGCAAGGCAAGGCAAAAAACTCCCTTATCTTCGCCCCGCAAAGCCGTTATGGAGGTAAAAAGCCACGGAAACCCGATGCCCGCCTCCACACTTCAGACAGCACAAAGACGTTTCCTCTTTCTTCAGGGGCCGCACGGACCTTTTTTCTCCCAGCTTGCCAAGATGTTAACCGCTGCCGGAGCTGAGGTCTGGCGTGTAGGCTTTAACGCGGGGGACGCCTTTTTCTGGCACGATCCCACCCATTTCATCCCATTCCAAGATTCCCCTGAAAACTGGGAAGCCGCATTAACCAAAATAGTTAACGACCACAGCATCACCGATATCGCCCTCTACGGCGACACCCGCCCCATCCACGCCCAAGCCGTCGCCTTGGCGCGATCTAAGTCATTGGAAGTGCACGTTTTTGAAGAAGGCTACATGCGGCCTTACTGGGTCACATATGAGCGCGGCGGCTCCAACGGGCACTCCCGCCTCATGGATATGAGCGTCTCGGAAATGAAAAACGCGCTCGAACAATCCGACATGGACACCGCCCTGCCCCCCGCCCGCTGGGGCGATATGCGCCAACACGTGTTTTACGGGGCCCTTTATCACTGGTTCGTCATGTTCCGAAACGGTGCCTATAGAGGGTTTCGACCACATCGCGACGTTCCCGTATCGAAAGAGTTCAAGCTGCATTTGCACCGACTGGTCATGATGCCGCTGCACGCGCTTGAACGGCGCATTGCCACGCGACGCGTTCGCAATGGTGGCTTCCCCTATCACTTGGCTCTGCTCCAGCTTGAACATGATGCAAGCTTCCGGATGCATTCGTCCTTTTCATCGATGACTGAATTCCTCGACGTTGTGATGCGCGGCTTTTCCGAAGGCGCGCCGAAACATCACCACCTCGTGTTCAAGGCCCATCCGTTGGAAGACGGGCGCGTGCCGCTCGCCCGCGAGATCAAAAGATTGGCAGAGGAAATGGGTGTGCGGGAGCGCGTGCATTTCCTGCGCGGCGGCAAGCTGGCTGAGCTTTTGAACCACGCTCGTACCGCAGTGACCGTCAACTCAACGGCAGGCCAGCAGGTTCTGTGGCGCGGCATTCCGTTGAAAGTCTTCGGTGCCGCGGTCTATGCCAAGCCGGAATTTGTCTCCGAACAGCCCTTGGCCGAGTTTTTCGCGCACCCGAGCAGGCCGTATCGCAAGGCTTATGGCGAGTACAGGCGCTATCTCATGGAAACGAGCCAGGTTGCAGGCGGCTTCTACTCGGCGCGCGGGCGCCGCGAGTTGATGCGGCAAGTGGTGGATATGATGCTTGCGCCGGAAGATCCGTATGATGCGCTGGCAAAGGGCACCGCGGCCCCCCGGCAACAGTTGCGTTCGGTGAAATAATTCCAGCGCTCCAATCTGCTGGATTTTATCGAAATTTCTTCCTATGGTGACGTCAAAGCGTCTTCAGGGGCGAAAAATGCCGAAAAATCGGCGCGAGTACAGGCAAACAAGGTCGAGGAGACCGAGCAGTGAAACCCACGTCTTCCCATTGGGCGAAGTCTGTCGCTCTTTTGGCGGCCATCGCGATGGTGTCCGCATGCGGATTGCCGCGTGTGGGCCCGAATAAACGCGAGATTTTCGCAGGATCGGTCATGAAGGAAGGCGATGCCTTTGTCGTGGCTGTCAACGATCGGGTCACGCGGGCCACGGCAGTAACCCCGGCCCTAGGGTTCTCGAAAGCGTTCATGGCCGCTGGAGCACTCGATTCCGATGTGATCCGCCCGGGCGACACTTTGGGCCTCACGGTTTGGGAGAACGTCGATGACGGGCTTCTGGCATCGGAAGGCCTCAATTCGACCCTGCTAGAGGAAGTTCAAGTCGATGGCGCGGGCTTCATTTTTGTGCCCTACGCAGGCCGCATCCGCGCCGCCGGGAATACGCCCGAAGCGCTGCGCAAGATCATCACCGCCAAGCTTGAAGACCAGACCCCCGATCCGCAGGTGCAAGTGCGTCGTCTCGCGGGGGATGGTTCCACTGTAAGCTTAATCGGCTCGGTTGGGGCGCAAGGTGTTTATGCCATCGAGCGGCCAACACGCTCGCTCTCGACCATGCTGGCTCGTGCGGGCGGCGTAAGCATCGCACCGGAAATCGCGCAGATCACCGTTATCCGTGGCACGGAACGGGCGAAGGTCTGGTTTGAGGATCTCTACAAACACCCGGAGATGGATATCGCCCTGCGCGGTGGTGACCGTATCCTCGTGGAAGAAGACAGCCGCGCTTACACGGCGCTTGGGGCCACAGGCACCCAGAACCGCATCCCGTTCGAAACCCAGACGCTTTCGGCCTTGGAAGCCATCGCTCAGGTTGGCGGGCTTCTTTCCTCATCTGCCGATCCGACAGGCGTATTCGTGTTCCGCAACGAACCTGCCGAAATCGCCAACCAAGTGCTGGCCCGAAACGATCTCGTCGGGGATCAGCGGTTGGTCTATGTGCTCGACCTGACCCAGCCGAACGGCATGTTCATGGCACGCGATTTCTCGATCCGCGACGACGATACGCTCTACGTCACGGAAGCGCCGTTCACGCAATGGAACAAAACGATTGCCGCCATTACAGGCTCGCTTGGCTCCATCAATACGCTGGGTTCCACAGCGTCGGGCCTCGGCGGCTAAGGCATCGCGCATGGCGCAAAACGCACCCTTTGAAGCCGCCGGAGGCCATAAGCCCACCCGGCGGCTTCGCTATTTAAACGCTGGATTTATATGGCAAAAACGCATCCGCCGCATTCTTGAACTCGCAGGCGAGCCGCTCGTTCCGGGGTTGCCGCAAGCGGGTGACGCCATGGCCGTATGGGGGCAATCGCCCTATGCCGCGCGAGGCGAGAAAGCCGCCGCAGATGCGGGCGTTCCTTTGGTTCGGCTGGAGGATGCATTCTTGCGTTCGCTCCATCCGGGCCGCAAGGGAGAGCCGCCGCTTGGACTTCAGATTGATCGCCGGGGCGGTGTGCATTTCGATGCCTTTGCCCCTTCCGATCTGGAACATATCCTCGCCACCCACCCGCTGGATGATACGGTACTTCTGAACCGCGCCCGTGCAGGTATGGCACGGATGAAAGAGGCCGATCTTTCGAAATATGCAGGTCATGACCCGGACGCTCCCCTGCCCGCTCCGGGCTATGTTCTGGTGATCGACCAGACGCGCGGGGATGCGTCTGTCAAAGCCAGCCGGGCGGATCGGAACAGCTTTCGGGAAATGCTCTACTGGGCGCGGGAGGAAAACCCCGGCCGCCCGATGGTCATCAAAACCCATCCGGAGACCGCGGAGGGCTTGCGGGAAGGGCATTTCCAGAATGAGGACTTGGGCGAGGGAATGACCCTCCTGAGCGATCAGGTGAGCCCTCTGGCGCTTCTGGAAGGGGCGTGGAGTGTTTATACAGTCTCATCGCAGATGGGGTTCGAAGCCATTCTCGCGGGGCATCGGCCGAATGTCTTCGGCACGCCGTTCTATGCAGGCTGGGGGCTGACCGAGGACCGTTCGCCCCACCCTTTGCCGCGCAGAGGCCGTGCGCTGACCAAAGCACAGCTTTTCGCAGGCGCGATGATCCTTGCGCCGACGTGGTATAACCCGTTCGAAGACCGCTTGGGCACGTTCGAAGACGCCCTTGAGGCGCTGGCAGCACAGGCCCGCAGCTACCGCGAGGATCGCCATGGCTGGCAGGCAGCTGGCATAAGGCTCTGGAAACGCAAGCATATGCAGCGCTTCTTTGGCTCGGTGACGCCGCTGCGCTTCTCCGAAGCCCCGCCGGAGCCTTCTGTGAAGGGCATGGTGTGGGGTGCGAAACCCACCACTGGCGGCGCGGCGCGCGTTGAAGACGGGTTTCTTCGCTCAAAGGGGTTGGGCGCGAAGCTCGTGCCGCCTCTCTCGCTCGTGCTGGACCGGAGCGGTATCTATTTCGACCCGTCCGAGCCATCTGACCTTGAGACGCTGATTTCCAAACGCGCACAAATGCGCCCCGATCAGGAAGCGCGGGCGCAGGCTGTGATCCGGAGCCTGATCCGTGGCGGATAACCTCGGCGGCACCCTACCCGACCTGCCCGAAGGCCGTCGCATTCTGGTGCCGGGGCAAGTGGAGGATGACGCCTCGATCCTCTTGGGCGCAGGCGACATCCGCACCAATCGCGCGCTTCTTGAAGCGGTTCGCAGCGCCAATCCGGAGGCTGTTATCCTCTACAAGCCACACCCCGATGTGGTGGCGGGCCTGCGCAAGGGAAGCGTGGAAAACGCACATGAACTGGCGGATATGGTACTGCCAGAGGCCGATATCGCGGCGCTCTTGGATGGCGTTGACGAAGTATGGACGATGACGTCGCTCACAGGGTTTGAAGCCCTTTTGCGCCGCAAGAAGGTGACGGTGCTGGGCGCGCCTTTCTATGCGGGTTGGGGGCTGACCAAGGACCTCGGGCCGAAGACTGAACGCCGCATGGCGCGGCCCTCGCTGGAAGGGCTCGTGCATGCGGCCTTGATCGATTACCCGCGCTATCTTGATCCGGTCACGGGCCTGCCCTGCCCCGTGGAAGTGGCGATCAAGCGGATCTTGGCGGGCCAATCGCACCAAGGGCCGCACCTGCGGGTTTTGGCGAAAGTGCAAGGCTTTTTAGCGAGTTACGCCTATCTGTGGCGCTAGATTAGCGCCGTTCCCACGTGCTCATTACATCCGCGCCGATCTGCGCAACGTCCGAGAGCTTCCAACGTGGCGCATCAGTAAGGGCTGCGAGTTGCAGGCCGCCCACGCCCGGCAGCCCTTCTGAACCTATAATGGCTCCGGCGCTGAAGACGATGAGTTGATCGACGAGGCCGGCCTGCATGAGCGACGCCGCAAGCTGGCCACCGCCTTCGCAGAAAACACGGGTCAGGCCGGCATGTGCCAAGGCTTCCAAAGCCGCACGGGGCGCGATCTGGCCGTTTTCATCCGGCACAAATATATTTTCCGACAATTCGCCGTCACGCGCAGCATCCAGCAAACCGTCAATACGCCGTTCCAGACCGGCCAGCCCGTTCATATCACTGCTGGCAAAGCCCACAAGATGCGCCGCCGCCGCCCCTGACGGATAGACGCGCCGTGGCGTTGCCGTCAGTTTCAGCCCCGGATTGCCGAGATTCAAAACCGCGCGCTTTTCCGCCGGTGTCAAGCCGCGCTTCAGCGTGACATAGTTTGACTGCGTCGCCAATTGCCGAACAAGCCGCGACGCACTCAAATCCGGCAAAGTGGCGGCC
>RFUP01000184.1 GCA_009922885.1 Paracoccaceae bacterium | reverse complement strand
ACGTGGAAGAGCGGAACCACGGGGAGCACTTTTTTGCCCTCGGCCAAAGTCTGCCCCATGACCAGAGACACCATCAAAGCATGGAGCACTGTGGAGCGGTGAGAATAGAGGGCCCCCTTGGGATTCCCAGTTGTCCCCGAGGTGTAGCAAAGCCCAGAGGCGGTGTTTTCGTCAATCTCCGGCCACTCGAAAGCCTCGGGCTTTCCGTCCAACAGTTCCTCGTAGCAAAGGGCGTCGAGCGTGTTCGCGGGCATATGGGCGCGATCTGTCATGATCACATAGCGCGTGCCCTTGGGCAGATGCTCTTTCACCGCCTGAAGGATCGGCACGAAAGTCGTGTCGACGAAAATCAGCTTATCCTCGGCATGATTGACGATGTAGATCAGCTGCTCAGCCGAAAGGCGCGGGTTGATCGTGTGACACACGGCACCCATGCCCGAAATCGCGTAATAGAGCTCGAAATGGCGATACCCGTTCCACGCCAAAGTGGCCACACGATCCCCCAGCTTCACGCCGTGGGCTTCCAGACCATGCGCCAACTGCGCCACACGTGCCGCCGTCTGGCGATACGTCTGGCGATGCAGATCCCCCTCCGTCCGGACCGAAACGATCTCAGCATTCGGATGTTGCTCAGCGGCAAAGTCCAGAATGCTACTGATCAGCAACGGACGATTCATCATCATGGCCTGCATGCAGGTCTCCTCCCCACGAAATTCTCCTCGACGGGGAGACTAGCGCGCGTTGCAGGCAATCCAAAGCCCCAACTTGTCCCGCAGTGCGGACATTGACGCCGCGTCGCGGGATTTCCAGTTGCGCGTTGGCGTCCTCTCCCTATGCTCGTCGCGGACACAGGGGAGAACTGTCATGAAAGCCGTCATCTGCAAGGGCTTTGGCCCGATCGAAACCCTCGAATATGGCGATATGCCTGACCCGGTTGCCGGCAAAGGCGAGGCCGTGATCCGTATCGAGGCAGCAGGCGTGAACTTCCCTGATGGTCTCCTCGTCCAAGGCCTCTACCAAATGCGGCCCGAGGCCCCGTTCGTGCCCGGCATGGAGGCTGTCGGCACCGTGGAGAGCGTGGGTGAAGGTGTGCGCAATGTCAAACCGGGAGACCGGGTTGCAACGATCTGCTCGCTCGGGGGATATGCCGAAAAGGTTTCCGCCCCCGCCAATCGCGTTTTCCCCATCGGCCAGATGGATGCCGCAGATGTTTGCGCGCTGTTGGTGGCCTATGGCACATCGCACCACGCCCTGAAGCAACGGGCGCAATTGAAAGCCGGTGAAACGCTCGTGGTTCTGGGCGCCGCTGGGGCGACAGGCATTGCTGCCATCCAGATCGGCAAAATCATGGGCGCCCGCGTGATCGCAGTCGCCTCCTCCGAAGAAAAGCGCCGCTTCGCTATGGACGCGGGTGCCGACGAAGCCATCGGCTACGACAACCTCAAAGACGCGCTGAAGGAAATGACGGGCGGCAAAGGCGTAGACGTGGTTTATGACGTTGTTGGTGGCGATCAATTTGACGCTTGCGCGCGCTCGATGGCGCGCAATGGCCGCCTTCTCGTCATTGGCTTCGCCTCAGGCACTATCCCGAAACTTCCTGTGAACCTGACCCTCGTCAAAGAGTTCTCTGTTGTCGGCGTTTTCTGGGGCAATTTCACGCGGTTCGAACCACAGGTCTATGCGGACAACATGACGGAGCTTCTCGGCTGGTATCAGAAGGGCCAAGTTAAGCCCCTGATCGAAGGCCGCTATCCGCTGAAAGATGCGGCAGACGTTCTCACCCGCGTTCTAGGGCGCGGTGCGGTCGGGAAGATCGCCCTGATCCCTTAAGACACGATATCCAGCGCCCGCCCGCCGCTCGCCTTGAGCGCGTCAGCGGGCGCAATACCCAATAGCAAGCCGCGCGCACCGGCATTGATCCAGACTTTCGTGGCTGTCATCGGCATGGCCTCGAACAGCGTCGGAACTGCCCGTTTCTGCCCGAATGGCGATATCCCGCCCACGCGATACCCAGTCAGCTTCTCGGCTTTTGCCGGAAGCATCATCGCCGCGGATTTACCCCCGAAGCCCGCCGCGACTTTCTTCATCGACAAGGACTTGTCCGACGGAAGGACGCAACAGAACGGCTTGCCATCCACCTCAACCATGAGGGTTTTCAAAACCAGGGCCGGATCGAAGCCCAGCGCCGTCGCCGCCGCCAACCCCACGGCCTCGGCATCGCGGTCGTAGTCATAGGGATGGAGAGAGACTGCGACCTTCGCCGCGTCGAGCATTTTCAGAGCGGGTGTGGAAACCATTCCAATTCCTCTCTTTGAGAAAAAGGGGGCTGTCTGCCCCCTCTGCCTTCGGCATTCACCCCCGAGGATATTTTGAAAAGAGAAATCAATCCTCGCCCGCGAGATGGCGTTCGCCGCGGGCCTTGGCCAGAGCAATCTGTTTCTGGCGTTCACGGAAGCGGGTTTTGTCGGCCTCGGTGGTCTCGTCGATGCAGTGGTGGCAGGACACGCCTTCTTCCCACTCGGAGCGCCCCATATCAGCGGGCAGGACCGGACGTCGGCAGGCGTGGCAGAGGTGATGCGGGCCTTCCTTCAGACCGTGCCCAACAGAAACGCGCCCGTCAAAGACGAAACACTCGCCCTCCCAAAGGCTTTCTTCTGCTGGCATTTCCTCAAGGTATTTGAGAATGCCGCCTTTGAGGTGAAAGACCTCAGGAACGCCTTGCTGGAGGAGCCAGTTCGTGGATTTCTCGCAGCGGATCCCGCCTGTGCAGAACATGGCGATGCGCTTGTTGTGGAAGCGTTCCTTGTTCTGTTCCCACCATTCGGGGAATTCACGGAACGTTTTGGTCAGGGGGTCGACAGCCCCTTTGAACGTGCCGATCGCAACTTCGTAATCGTTGCGCGTATCGATCACAGCAACATCGGGGGCGGAAATGAGTTCATTCCACTCCTCGGGGTTGAGGTAATGGCCCACCGTGGCGCGTGGATCGACATCGGGCTTGCCCATCGTCACGATCTCGCGCTTCAGACGCACTTTCAGGCGGGGGAACGGCGCGCTGGAGGCGGTGCTTTCCTTCCACTCCAGCTCGGCGCAGCCGGGAAGGGAGCGGATGTGGGAGAGGATGGCATCTATGCCTTTGCGCGAACCCGCGATCGTTCCGTTGATCCCTTCGCGCGCCAAGAGCAGCGTGCCCCGAATGGCGTTCTCTTCCGCAACAGCCAGCAGCGGGCCGCGGATGGCGGCGGGATCAGCGAAGGTGGTGAAGTGATAGAGTGCGGCGACGGTATACATGGGAGTGCGTTACCTTGGCTTGCAGAAGGACGCAATGCGGCGCTTCATCCCGCTCGGGCAGCGGCAATGGCAAGGCCGTGCGCGACAGCCGTGAAGACTGCGCTGTCTACTTGCCGCGCATCGGGTAGTGCGGCGGCCAACTCGGTGCGGAGGCCTTTCAAAAGGCTGGAACCGCCGACGAATACCACTTGATCGACGGTGGCAGCTGCCACATCCGCAGCGCGGATGGTTTCAAGCGCGGCATCGCGGATTGCGGCGAAGGCGGCAGCGATACCTGCATCCATCATCGCACGCGAGAGCGGCGCCTTGAGCCCGCGCTCGACGAGACCGAGGGCAATTTCAGCTTCATCCGCACTGTTGGCGCGGATTTTCCCCGCTTCAACCGCATGGGCCACATCATGGCCGAGGTGCATATCAAGGATATCGGCGAGGCGCTCGAAGAGGCGCGGCTCATCAGCGAGGCGGACCCAGCGACGGACATCCCGCAGGAGGGTTGCATCGTAAACGAAGGGGATTTTCTCCCAGCTCGCGAGGTCGTGGTAGAGGGCGCGTGGAGCGGGGTGGCGCGCTTCACCGATTTCAGCGCGCAACAGAGCTTCTGAGCCGAAGAGCGGCATTGCATGGGCGAGGCTAAGGGTCCGGTCGAAATCGGTTCCGCCGAGCCTAAGACCCCGGCTTGCAAGCACATGCGTTTTGCCATGCTTGCGGTCGCAAAGGGTGAAGTCGGAGGTCCCTCCGCCAATATCGACAATGAGAAGGCGGCCTGAGCCTGCGACAGCAAGAGCGGCGGCCTCGGGTTCAGGAAGAAAGCCGACGGATTTGAACCCGGCGAGATCATAGGCTTGACGCAGGTCAGCTTCGGCTTGGGCGTCGCGCTCGTCGGAGGCGGAGTGAAAGCGGACCGGGCGGCCGGAGAGAGCATGCTCGAACGTCAGGCCTGTGAAAGCCTCGGAGCGGTGGCGGATTTCGGCAAGAAAGCGCGCGATGATTTCGACAAGCGTGAGCTTCTCGTTCAGGAACATGCGGGGTTCATGGGCGAGGGGCGTGCCGAGAATGCTTTTGAGAGCACGCAGGAAGCGGCCGTCTTGGCCGTCGCGGAGGGCGTTCAGAGCCTCCGAACCGTAAACGAAGCGGCGGCGCGCGAAATCGATGAAAACGGCCGTGGGCAGGGTTTCGGTGGAGGGTTCCAAAGGCAGCACGAAAGGGGCCGCACCGGCCATCAGGGCGGCGGCAGTGTTCGAGGTGCCGAAATCGAGGCCGAGCGTGGGCATGAGCGTTCTCCGAAGCGGGCCGGATAGCCTTTAGGGGGCGTTGTGGCAATTCCTTTTCGCAGCCGCTATCCTCGACTTCGAGATTTGCAGGAGGCCCAGATGCGCGCGTTGTTGGTGATCGATGTCCAGAATGATTTCTGCCCGGGTGGGGCGCTGGCAGTGGCGGGCGGCGATGGGATCGTGGCGCAGGTCAACGCGCTAATGGCCGAGTTCGAAGCCGTGGTGCTGACGCAGGATTGGCACCCTTCGGGACATTCCTCTTTCGCCTCCTCGCATCCAGGAAAGGGCCCCTTCGAAAGCGTGGGAATGCCCTATGGAGAACAGACCCTTTGGCCGGACCATTGCGTGCAAGGCAGCGAAGGCGCCAACTTCCATCCGGCATTGAACACGGATCGGGCAGATCTGATCGTCCGGAAAGGGTTCCGCGCCGCAATCGACAGTTACTCGGCGTTCTTCGAGAATGACCGCATGACGCCTACCGGCCTTGATGGCTATCTGCGGACCCGCGGAATTACCGAGTTGGTGCTGGTCGGATTGGCGACTGATTTTTGCGTGAACTACTCGGCGCAGGATGCCGCCAAGTTAGGCTATGCCGTGACCGTGCGGGAAGACCTATGCCGTGCCATCGACTTGGGCGGGTCCTTAAACGCAGCGCGCGCCGACATGGCGGCGCACGGTGTGATCATCC
>RFUP01000183.1 GCA_009922885.1 Paracoccaceae bacterium | reverse complement strand
GTCTTCGGGCGTCAACTCGCCTTGGCGGCGGGCGGCGTGGAGTTTGCATTCGAAGTCGTAGAAGGCGATCTGGCGGACGACCGTGTTGATCATGTCTTCGACTTTGCCCGCCAGGAGCGTTTTGCGCTCGCCCTTGGTTTTGGCCCGATCCAGCAGCGTACGGAAGGTGAGCATCTCGCCGAACACAGACGCGGTTTCCGCGAGGGTGAGCGGGGTGGAGGAGAGCATCTCGCCCTGACCTGCCGCGAGCACCTGATGGACGCCGTGGCCTAGCTCATGCGCGAGGGTCATCACGTCGCGCGGTTTGCCCAAGTAGTTCAGCATCACATAGGGGTGCACATCGGTGACAGTGGGGTGGGCGAAGGCGCCGGGTGCCTTGCCGGGTTTGACGCCCGCATCGATCCAGCCCTTTTCGAAGAAGGGTTTGGCGAGATCTGCCATCCGAGGATCAAAAGCGCCGTAGGCATCAAGCACGAGCGCTTGGGCGGCGGGCCATTCGACGGTGCGCGCGGGTTCGATGGGCAGCGGCGCGTTGCGGTCCCAGACCTGCATGCGCTCAAGGCCCAGCCATTTGCGCTTCAACTCGTAATAGCGGTGCGAGAGGCGCGGGTAGGCGGCCACAACGGCATTGCGGAGCGCTTCCACCACTTCGGGTTCCACATCGTTGGAGAGGTGGCGCGAGGTTTGGGCAGAAGGCATCTTGCGCCAGCGGTCCATCACCTCTTTTTCCTTGGCTTGCGTGTTGTGCACGCGGGCGAAGGTTTTGATATTGGCTTGGAAGACGTTCGCAAGTTCATGCGCGGCGGCTTCGCGATTGCGGCGGTCGGGGTCGGTGAGGAGGTTCAGCGTGCCTTCGATCGTCAGCGGCTCGCCGTTCACTTCGAAGCCGAGGCCCGCGATGGTTTCATCGAAAAGTTTTTCCCACGCATCGCCGACGACGCCCATATCGTGCAGGAACTTCTCCATCTCGTCGGAAAGCTGGTAGGGCTTCATCGCGCGGATACGGTCGAACACGGGCTTGTAGCGGGCCAGCTCGGCATTGGCGGCGAAATGGCCCTCAAGAATGGCGTCCTCAAGGCGGTTCAGTTCGAGGGTGAAGAACACCAGAGGCGTGGTGGCATTGGTGATGCGCTCTTGGCAATCGGACATGAACTTGGCGCGAGCGCCGTCGATGGTGAGTTGGTAATAGCGCAGCCCCGCGAAGGACATGACGCGCCCGGCTTTGCTGCTGATCTTCTCGTTGCGCTGGACGCAAGTGAGGAAGCCTGCCGCATCCAACATGTGGAGCTTGCCTTCGTAATCGGCAGCGAAGGCCGCGCATTCCTGATCGAGCCAGTCGAGATCGGCTTTCAGTTCCGGTGCCTCGGGGGAGGCGTAGAGATCGGAGAGATCCCATTCGGGGAGGGGGCCGAGGTCTTTGCCGCCATGGGAGGCATTGGCATCAAAAAGGGGTGCAGGGAAGCGCAGCATCGGAAGGCCTTTCGATTGATTGCGAAAGACATAGGGGGGGCGCGGCGCAGGCTCAACCGTATTGCGCGAGAAGTTCGTGCAAATGTGCGAGTGTATCGGCTTGATCGGGGGTTTTGTCGTGCCGCCAGCGCAGCATTCGGGGGAACCGGAGGGCGACGCCGGATTTGTGGCGGGTTGAGCGCTGAATGCCTTCGAAGGCGATTTCGAACACATGGTGCGCGGGCACCGAGCGGACGGGGCCGAAGCGTTCGAGCGTGTTTTTGCGGACCCATTGGGTGATCTCGCGGAACTCGGCGTCAGTGAGGCCGGAATAGGCCTTGGTGAAGGGCACGAGGGAATTGCCGTCACGGACGGCGAAGGTGAAATCGGTGAAAAGATTGGCGCGCCGCCCGTGGCCAGCTTGGGCGTAGATCATCACCGCGTCGATGGTGAGGGGATCGAGCTTCCATTTCCACCAGTCGCCCTTCTTGCGGCCGATGAAATAGGGGCTTTCGCGGCGCTTCAGCATGAGGCCCTCGGCTTGGGCCTCGCGGGCTTTCGCGCGTGCCTCCGCAAGGCTTTCCCATGACGTGAAGGGGACGAGCGGCGAGGGGCTGATCGGGAGTGTCGAGGGGAGTGTGGCGAGAAGGCGGTCTAGTTTGGCGCGGCGCCGGGAGAGGGGGGCGCTGCGGAGGTCTGTGCCGCCTGTTTCGAGGAGGTCATAGGCCAGAAAATGTGCAGGAGCCTCGGAGAGCGCTTTCTTGGTGACGCTCTTGCGGCCGATGCGGGTTTGCAGGGCGGCGAAGGGAAGCGGTTTGCTGCCGTCCCAAGCGACGATCTCGCCATCGAGCACGGTGCCGTTCGGAAGGAAATCCGGCAGGGGGGCGAATTCGGGGAAACGGTCGGTCATCAACTCTTCGCCGCGTGACCAGATATGGAGTGCACCGTTGCGGACAATGATCTGGCCGCGGATGCCATCCCATTTCCATTCGGCTTGCCATTCCTCCGGCGCACCAAGGCTTTCGGGCGCGCCTTCCAGCCCATGCGCCAAAGCGAAGGGATAGGGGCGCGAGACATCCTCAGACGCCTCTTCCGTGAAGGCATCCCACGGCGTTGAAGCAGGCTCCCACGCTCCCATCAGGCGATGCGCGAGAGTGGCCTCGTCAAGGCCCGTGGCTTGCGCCAAGGCGCGGGTCATCAGTTTGCGGCTGACCCCCAAGCGGAACCCGCCCGTGAGGAGCTTGTTAAAGACGAGGCGTTGATCTTCGGGGAGGGTGGCCCAAAGCGCCAGAACGCGAGCTTTGCGCTGGGCGTCCTCCTCGGCGTGGAGGCTTTGGACCTCTTTTATGGCTTCCGTAAGAGTGAGGTGAATGGTGCCCTCTGGAGGCGGGAGGAGGAGGGCAATGGTTTCGGCGAGATCGCCCGTGACGGCGTAGCTTTCCTCGAAAAGCCATGGCGCGATGCCTGCGGCTTCGGTGGCCCATTCCGTGAGTTTGGTTG
Source organism: Paracoccaceae bacterium (assembly GCA_009922885.1). GTDB lineage: Bacteria > Pseudomonadota > Alphaproteobacteria > Rhodobacterales > Rhodobacteraceae > UBA9554. Next base: position 2,321 of record RFUP01000183.1, on the reverse strand, counting down.
TGGTGACAGCGCGTTTAGGGCGGCGGCCAGAAAAGAGCGCAATGCACCAGACGCGGTCCGGTTCGGGGGCGGATTGGAAATAGGCGGCGAGATGCGCAATTTTGGCCGTGGTGGAGGTTGTGGCGTCGATCGCGGAAAAGAGGGCGGAGAAGGATTTCATGCCTCGCCCTCCAGCTCCGGAGCATCCGCGCCGGTTTCGCCGCCGAACTCGGTGGGAACGACAGCCGCATTGAGGCCCAGTTCGGTGAGGTGGCGCGCGAAGATGTCCGTGTAACCATGTGTAACATATATATTTTCAGCGCTAGTGTCCTTGATGGCGGAGAGTAGCCCCGGCCAATCGGCATGATCTGAAATAACGAAACCCGTATCAGCGCCGCGCCGCCTGCGAATGCCCCGAAGGCGCATCCATCCCGATGCCATAGCCTCCGAAGACGGCCCGAAGCGTTTGGCCCAAGCGCTGCCGAGCGCGGAGGGCGGGCAGAGGATGATAGCGCCGGATTGAGCCTTACGATCCGTTTCGGGGGTAATGCGCTGGGTGGGAGGCAAGGCATAGCCTTGTGCGCGGAGCACATCGTTCGTGGCCTCGATAGCGCTGTGGGTCAGGATCGGGCCTTGCGCGGGGTCGAGCATGGACAGGAGGCGCTGTGCCTTCCCGAGGCTGTAGGCACCCAAGAAGGACACACGGACCTCTGCGGCGTTTGTGGCCCACCAGCGGGAAAGCTGAGCCGCAATGTGCGCCTGCGGTTCCCAGCGGAAAACGGGCAGGCCGAATGTGCTTTCAGTGATGAAACTATGGCATGTAACAGGTTCAAAAGGCTCGGAAAAACCGTCATTCTCAATCTTGTAATCGCCGGACACGACCCAGATTTCACCGCCCACCTCCACGCGGATTTGCGCTGATCCGGGCACATGGCCAGCAGGGTGGAAACTGACGGTGGCGTCGCCGATCCGGCGGCGCTCGCCATAGCGGATGCCTTCCGCTTGAATGGTGCCCAAGCGCATACTCATCACTGGAAGTGCGGCTTCTGTCGCGAGGTATCGGCCCATGCCGGGGCGGGCGTGGTCGGCGTGGCCATGGGTGATGAGCGCCCGATCCACCCGCTTCCACGGGTCGATGAAGAAGTCGCCAGCGGGGCAGTAGATGCCTTTGTCGGTGAAGGTGAGAACGGGCGTCATGCGCGACAGAGTAGCGCGTTTCCGTTCAGCGGCCAGCGTTTAGGTGAAGGTCGCGTCGAGGCCTGCAAGGATGCGGGCGCGGCTTTCGGGGCGCTCAAAAAGCACTTCGTGTTCGCCGCCTTCGATCACCATGAGGCGGCCTTGCGGCCAACGCTCCATGCGCTCGGTGATGCGTTGCACATCGACGATGCGTTCGTTGCTGCCGACAACCGTGAGGCAGCGCATCGCGGGGGAGGCCTGGCCGTAGAGATAGTTGCACTCGGTCAGGGCCTCATGCACCCAATGCGTCGAGGGGCCGCCAAGGGCAGCGCCGGGAATGACTTGAACCTGCTTCAGCATGAAATCCCACATCGGGCGATCCGAGGTGAGCGTGTTGTCTGCGAAAGGATTCGCCATGAGGTAATTTTCAGGTTTGGTGCTCGGCGCGAAGGATTGGTCGAGGCCGATTGCGGTCATCACGTTGGCAAAGGCCATGGCGAAGGGGCGCACCAACGGATTGATGCGGATGCCCCACATCGGGCCAGTGAAGGCGCAGGCGCGGATTTCGTGGCGTTCCAGAGCGGTCCGAAGACCGATCCCGCCGCCCATCGAGTGGCCGATCAAATAATACGGCTCCGGCGCCCCTTCCTCGCGGGCGAGATTGAAGAGGGCTTCCACATCCATTTGGTAATCTGTGAAGGCCTCGACATGGCCGACACGCTCGTCGGGCAAGAGGCGATCCGCCATGCCTTGCCCGCGCCAATCAATGGCGAGCGAAGAGAAGCCCAGTTCGGCCAAATCCTTGGCGAGAGGCCCGTATTTCTCGACATATTCCGTACGGCCCGGGAAAATCAGCACAGTGCCGCGCGTGGGCCCCAACCAGAGAGCGGCCCTGACCCGCACGCCATCACGGGCGTACATCCACACGGCGCGGCCATCGGCCGGGCCGAAGGATAGCTCGGTGTGGAAGGGGGCAGGGGCAATCCCTGTGAAGGCCGGGGCCGCGCTTCGCATCACGAGAGGACTGCACCAAGCTTCATGGCCATACCGATATCGCCATCGACAGCGAGTTTGCCGGACATGAAGGCGGCGGTCGGGTTCAGATCGCCGGAGAGGATGGATTCGAACGTGTCTGCCGAGGCGGTCAGGGTCACGTCGGTGTCGTC
>RFUP01000182.1 GCA_009922885.1 Paracoccaceae bacterium | reverse complement strand
GATGAGCATGGGGGACAAGGTTATTCTGATGCGTGATGGCCAAATCGAACAAAAGGGCACACCGGAAGAACTCTATGATCGGCCGGCGACGACGTTTGCTGCATCCTTCATAGGCACACCACCAATGAAATTGCTGAATGTAGTGCCAGGAAATGGCTATATGGTTGCCGAAGGTGAAAACACCACAAAGATTCTGCCCAATACAGGCGCAGAGATGATGGTCGGCACCACGCTCAAAACCCCTGAACGGCATTCCCAGCCCTCGGGCGAGCCGCTTCTTTCAGTGCAAAACCTCTCCGTCGCCTCGCCCGCGCAATTCGGCACTTCGCTGAAAGGCGTCACGCTCACCGTGCGCCCCGGCGAAGTTCTGGGCATCGGCGGCGTCGCGGGCAACGGGCAAGACGAGCTTCTGGCCGCGCTTTCGGGCGAGCTTCCGAGTGCCGCAGGCTCCGTCTTCCTCAGCGGCGCAGACGTGTCCCGCCAAGGCCCGGTCAAACGCCGCGCCGCAGGGCTTCTTTGCGCCCCCGAAGAGCGCCTCGGCCATGCCGCCGCCCCCGATATGAGCCTCACCGAAAACGCCGCCCTCACCGCCGCGGCCCGCAAAGGCATGCTGAAGAACGGCTTCGTCAACTGGGGCAAGGCGCGCCAATTCGCCGAAGAGGTCATCAAGGCCTTCGATGTGCGCACACCGGGCGCCCATACCGCCGCCCGCGCGCTTTCAGGCGGAAACCTCCAGAAATTCGTGATCGGCCGCGAAGTGCTGCAAGCGCCCACAGTCCTCGTGGTGAACCAGCCCACATGGGGCGTCGATGCCGCCGCCGCCGCCGCGATCCGCCAAGCGCTTCTCGATCTCGCCGCAGGCGGGGCCGCTCTCGTGGTGATCTCGCAGGATCTCGACGAGTTGATGGAAGTGGCCGACCGCTTCGCCGCCCTCAACGAAGGTCGCCTCTCCGAGGCGCGGCCCACCCAAGGCCTCACCGTCGATGAAATCGGCCTGATGATGGGCGGAGCCCACGGCATGGAGGTCGCGCATGTCTAATTCGCCCCGCGCCGCAAACGCCCCGGAGGTCCGCCTATGATCCGGCTCGAAAAACGCCCCGAACCTTCACGCGTCTGGAACTACGCCGCCCCCGTTGTGGCGGTGATCGCCACCATGATCGCAGGTGGGCTCCTCTTCGCCTTCCTCGGCAAGGATCCCGTCGCCTCGATCAAGACGATCTTCTGGGAGCCGCTCTTTTCCGAGTTCGCTTTCTACTACCGCCCGCAGCTCCTCATCAAAGGCGCGCCCTTGGTGCTCATTGCCATCGGCCTCTCGCTCGGCTTCCGCGCAGGCATCTGGAACATCGGCGCAGAGGGCCAGTATATCATGGGCGCGCTCTCGGGCGCTGCCGTGGCGCTCGCGCTCTATCCCCTTGAAGCGTGGTGGATTTTTCCCGCCATGGTGATCGCAGGCGCGTTGGGCGGCTGGGCTTGGGCGATGATCCCCGGCCTTCTCAAGGCCCGCTTCGGCGCAAACGAAATCCTCGTCTCGCTGATGCTCGTCTATGTGGCCGAGAAACTCCTCGCCGCCATGGCGCTTGGCCTGATGAAAAACCCGCAGGGCTATGGCTTCCCCGGCTCCCGCAACCTCTCGCAAATGCCATGGGCCACCTCGTGGATCAACCAGAACGCGGGCCTCCACTGGGGCGTCCTCTTCGCCATCGCCGCCGTGATCGCGGCCTATGTTCTCTTGTCGCGCCACCTTCTCGGTTTCCAGATCCAGCTTGCAGGCCAAGCCCCTCGCGCCGCGCGCTTCGCAGGCGTGAACCCCACGCGCCTCACGCTCTTCTGCCTCGGCACATCCGGGGCCTTGGCAGGCCTCGCAGGCATGTTCGAGGTCGCAGGCCCCTCCGGCATCGTCTCGATCGACTTCAACGCAGGCTATGGCTTCACCGCGATCATCGTGGCCTTCCTCGGCCGCCTCAATCCCATAGGCATCCTGATGGCAGGCCTCCTCATGGCGCTGACTTACGTCGGCGGCGACATTGCCCAGTCGAAACTCGGCCTCCCCAAAGCCGCGATCCAGATGTTCCAGGGGATGCTCCTCTTCTTCCTCCTCGCCGTCGATCTCTTCACCAATTACCGCCTGAAATGGGCCACGAAGGAGGCCGCGTAACATGGACCTGAGCGCCATCAATCCCGTCCTCCTTCTGGCCTCCCTCCTCGTCGCGGCCACGCCGCTTCTGCTCGCGGCCATCGGCGAAACCATCGTTGAACGCGCAGGCGTGCTGAACCTCGGCGTCGAAGGCATGATGATCACCGGCGCGATCTGCGGCTTCGCGATCTGCGTCAACACAGGCTCCCCCGTCACGGGCCTCGTTGCCGCCGCCATCGGCGGTGCCGCCCTCAGCCTCGTCTTCGCCTTCCTCACCCAAGTTGCACTGGCCAACCAAGTGGCCTCCGGCCTCGCTCTCACCCTCTTCGGTCTGGGCCTCTCCGCACTCCTCGGGCAGAACTACCAAGGCATCAAACCGCCCTCTTTCCCGCGCTTCGATATCCCGCTCCTCGCCGATATCCCCGTTCTGGGCCCCATCCTCTTCCGGCAAGACCCCGTGGTCTATCTCGCCCTCGCCCTCACGCTCGCCACATGGGCCTTCCTCAAATTCACCCGCGCTGGCCTCATTCTCCGCGCCGTCGGCGAAAACCACGACGCCGCCCATGCGCTCGGCTACAAGGTCATCCGCATCCGCACCCTCGCCATTCTCTTCGGCGGCGCGCTCGCGGGCATGGGCGGGGCCTATATCTCGCTCATCCGCGTCCCCCAATGGACCGAAGGCATGACCGCCGGCATCGGCTGGATCGCCCTCGCCCTCGTCGTCTTCGGCGCCTGGAAACCGCTCCGCGTCGCCTTGGGTGCCTTTCTTTTTGGCGGAATCGAAGTTGTTCAACTCAACCTGCAAGCCGCTGGCGTTGCCATCCCTGTCGAGATACTGGCAATGTCACCCTATCTGATCACCATCCTCGTGCTGGTCATCATGTCTGCCGACCGATCCGGGGCACCTGCCTCGCTCGGGCGGTCCTTCCACGCCTCTCACTGAGGCACAACCGAGTGAATAACAGGGGGAAACCTGAATGAAACTCTCGAAACTCCTCGCCACTGCTGCCGTGGCACTGGGTCTCGCGACCACCGCGATGGCTCAGGACAAAACCAAAGTCGGCTTCGTCTTCGTCGGCCCCGTGGGCGACGGCGGCTGGACCTACGAACACAACCAAGGCCGCCTCGCCGTCGAAAAAGAATTCGGCGACAAGGTCGAGACCGTCTTCGTTGAATCCGTGCCGGAAGGCCCGGACGCAGAGCGCGTGATGACCCAGATGGCACTTGAAGGCGCTGACCTGATCTTCACCACCTCCTTCGGCTACATGGACCCGACCATCAACGTCGCCCAGAAGTTCCCGAACGTGAAGTTCGAGCACGCCACCGGCTACAAGCGCGCCGATAACGTCTCGACCTACTCGGCACGCTTCTACGAAGGCCGCGCTATTCAAGGCCACATCGCGGGCAAGATGACCAAGTCGAACATCATTGGCTACATCGGTTCCTACCCGATCCCGGAAGTGATCCGCGGCATCAACTCCGCCTATATCCACGCCAAGAAAGCCAACCCGAACGTCCAGTTCAAAATCGTTTGGGCCTACACCTGGTTCGACCCGGCGAAAGAAGCCGACGCAGCGAAAGTGCTGATCGAACAAGGCGCGGACATCGTGCTCCAGCACACCGACTCCACCGCACCGCAAGCCGCCGCTCAGGCCGCTGGCAACGTCTACACCTTCGGTCAGGCGTCCGACATGGCCTCCTTCGGTCCGAAGCCGCGTATCTCCTCGATCATCGACAACTGGGCCCCCTACTACATCGCGCGCACCAAGGCCGTGATGGATGGCACCTGGACCTCGGTTGACACCTGGGACGGCATCGGCGCCGGCATGGTCGGCATCGGCGAGATTTCCTCGGAAGTCCCCGACGACGTGAAGGCCGAAGCCCTCGCCCTCAAAGACGCCATCGCGTCGGGCTCCTACCACCCCTTCACCGGCCCGCTGAAAAAGCAGGACGGTTCGGATTGGCTCAAGGACGGCGAAACCGCCGATGACGGCACGCTCGCTGGCATGAACTTCTACGTTGAAGGCATCGAAGGCGACATCCCGCAATAATCCGCGGCACAGTCACAGGAAAAGGCCCGCTCCGGCGGGCCTTTTTTGTGCCCGCACGTCCCCCGTGCATCCCCGAAAACCCGCGTCTATACTCCCCCAAATTCCATTTCAAAGAAGGCCAGTCCCATGACCAATTCCGCCTATGACCCCTCCAAAGACGGTGCGAAAATGGGCTTTGCCGATGCGATGTCCTACGGCGATTACCTCCACATCGACGGCCTTCTGGCGCTCCAGCATTGCCAGTCCGATGCCCATGACGAGCTTCTCTTCATCATCCAGCACCAAACCAGCGAGCTTTGGATGAAACTCGCCATCCACGAACTCGGCGCCGCCCGCCTTGCCCTCGAAGCAGGCGAAACCGCCCATATGTTCAAAATGCTTGCCCGCGTCAGCCGTATCTTCGAGCAATTGAACAACGCGTGGGACGTGCTCCGCACCATGACCCCCGCCGATTACACCCGCTTCCGCGCCTCGCTCGGCAAATCCTCGGGCTTCCAGTCGTGGCAATACCGGATGATCGAATTCATCTTGGGCAACCGCAACACCAACATGCTTGGCCCCCACGCCCATGTGCCCGAAGTGCACGCGCGGCTCCAAGCCGAACTGGCTCGCCCCAGCTTCTACGACGATGTCGTCACCCACCTCTTCCGCACGCTCTACGGCACCACCAAAACGCCCCCCGCGCCGCAACTCACCTCGCCGCATCAAGCGCAAGACGAGATCCGCGCCGCGTGGGAGATCGCCGAGCGACACCACCTGCACAAGCCGGTGATGGAGCAGCCGCAGTACAACATGCTCGAACGCAAGCGCGTCGAATCCGAGTATCGCCGTCTGTACGACGACATCGGACTCGGTACGACGATCTGGAGTCCGTTGGCCTCGGGACTACTCACCGGCAAGTACCTCGAAGGGGTGCCGTCGGACTCTCGAGCCGCCCTGCCGGGCTATGGATGGCTCGCGTCGCGTCTGACCGATGAGGCGTCACTCGACGTGGTTCGAGGACTGGCGCCCATCGCCGACTCACTCGGTTGCACGCTCGCTCAACTGGCTTTGGCCTGGTGCACGAAGAATCCCCATGTGTCGACCGTGATCAC
>RFUP01000181.1 GCA_009922885.1 Paracoccaceae bacterium | reverse complement strand
GGCAGGCCGCAGCTCTACCAGGAGAATCGGGGCATCTCCGCCCAATGTCACCAAAGGCCCGGTGTTGGAGAGTGCCGTGATTGCGAGGATCGTGGCTTCCTCAAGGCTGGACCCAAGAGCGGCAAACAGCCCGATGAAGAGCGTCAGCACCGAGGCGAAAAGCATAAAGAAGACCCAAGCGATGAACGCTCCCTTGCTGCGCAATCGCCGCCCCTGCCCGCTATCGCGCCGCACGAGGTTGGGGTGGATCAAACGGTCTAACTCGCGCACGCCGTTCAGGTAAAGCGCCCAGACCCGCAAAAGCTTCACGCCCCCCGCCGTCGTCGCAACACCCCCACCGATCAGCGCAAGGCCAAGAAGGATCATGCCCGAGGATCCCAAGCCAGACCAACCGCGCACGTCCTGCCAGCCCGCGCTCTCGAAACCCGTCGTGGTCAGGAACGACAACGCCGTGAACAATGCGCCCCAAAGGGCCTGCAACCCGCGCAGCGCGCCTTGTTCGTCATCCAGTTCATAAGCGCCAAACCAATGCCGTGCGAAAAGCGCAAGCGCCACACTGCCGGTGATCACCAGCCCCAAGCGGAACTCGGGATCACTCAAAAGCCCCGGCCGCGCCGTCGTCAAAGTGTCTGACGAGAAGGTCAGCCGCGACAAGGCAAACAGGAGGAACAAGGCAATCAGTATCTCTCCCGGGAAACCCGCCGACCCGTTCTGCACCCCACCCACTGGCGAAATTCCCGATGTCGAAAGCGTCGACATCGCATGGCTTGCCGCCGTTAGCCCATCTTCGCCCAGCATCAGAAGCAAGACCCACAACACCAGCGTCAACCCGCTGTAGAGAGGCACCAAAGTGCGGGCCACCCGCATGAAGCGGCGCTGCGGATCGATGCGGTCCGCACCCGTGGTAATGGCCTCGCCCTGCCCCGGTTCCGCACTCGCCGTCACTTCGAACCCGCCAAGGCTCAGAGGGGCAAGGATCGCCGCAGCGGCAATCCACATCATCAACCCGCCAAGCCACCCCACCATGGCGCGCCAAAGATGCAAGGTGTCACTTAACCGTTCCGGCGAGAACAGCGTCGCGCCGGTTGTTGTGAGCGACGAAACCATTTCCAGCCATGCGTTGACAAAAGTCGTTGTCTGCAAGGCTTCATAAAACGGCACCGCCAACCACAACGGCAATACCGCATAGACACCGAAAAGCGCGAAAAGGTTGTGCATCAGGCTCTTGCGGCGAGGCTGGTTCGAGCGGGCAAGCGCGATGAACCACAACAGAACGAGGCCCAAGAGGCCCGAATAGAAAAACGCCCGTGCCTCGGCATGTTCCTCGAAAGCCAAAGCGTGGAGCGCGGGGATAAACATCGCCGCACTGCCAACGCCTGCCACGAGCAGGAACAGCGGTTGTTCGCTGAGTTTCGTCCGCATCGGACTAGAAGTAGTCGATCGAGACCTGCAACAGGCGCTCGACCTCAGGAACATCTTTCGCCATCGAGAAGAGCGCAATCACATCGCCCTCGTCGATCCGCGTCTCGCCCGTGGGTTTCACCACGGTCTTGCCTTTCTGGATCGCGCCCACGAGCACCCCTTCCGGGAAGTCGATATCGCGGATCTTCTGGCCCGAAATCGGCGAGGTTGAGAGCACTTCGGCTTCGATCACTTCCGCTTCCGCATCGCCAATGGAATAAACTCCACGCACGCGCCCGTGCCGGATGTGTCGCAGGATAGAAGACACGGTCGTTGCGCGCGGGTTGATATAGGCGTCGATCCCCAAAGGTGCCATCAAAGGCACCAACGTCGGATCGTTCACCAACGCAATCGCCATCGGGCACCCTTCGGCTTTCGCACGCACAGCCGCTAGCATGTTGACCTTGTCGTCATCCGTCACGCAGAGCACGGCATCGGCGCGATCGACATTCGCTTCGGCCAAGAGTGCCGCATCAAGCCCGTCGCCATTGAGCACAATCGTCCGCTCCAATGCGTCCGCCGCGTGCTCGGCCACCTTGCGATCCTTCTCGATCACCTTGGCCCGAATGCGCTCCACGCGCTCTTCCAGCGCCGTGGCCACCGAAAGCCCGACGTTCCCGGCCCCGATGATGATCACCCGCTCCTGCTTCTTCACACTCTTGCCGAAAATCTCCAGCGCGCGTGGCGTGTCATCAGTTACAGTGATCACATAGCAATCATCACCAATGAAAAGCTGGTCATTCGGCTCCGGCGCGAATAGCCGCCCCTCGCGGCGCACCCCCACCACAACGGCCCGCAGGGTCGAGAAAAGATCGGTCAACTGCCGCAGCGGCGTGTTCACCACCGGGCAATCATCTTCGATAGTGATCCCCAGAAGCTGCGCCCGACCGCCCATGAACGTCTCGGTGTCAAAGGCTGCAGGCGACGCCAAACGGCGCAACGCCGCTTCCGCAACTTCCTTTTCCGGGCTGATCACCACATCAATCGGCAGGTGATCCCGGCGATAAAGAGCGGAATAGATCGCATCCAAATAGCTCTGCGCCCGCAACCTCGCGATCTTGCGCGGGATCGCGAATACCGAATGCGCAACCTGACAGGTGACCATATTCACCTCGTCGGAATGCGTCGCCGCGATAATCATATCGGCATCCCGCGCGCCGGCACGCTCCAACACATCGGGGTAGCTCGCAAAGCCATGAACACCCGAAACGTCCAACGTCTCGCTGGCGCGCCGCACCAGTTCCACATTGCTATCCACAACGGTTACATGGTTTTTCTCGCCTGCAAGGTGACGCGCGATTTGCCAGCCAACCTGACCCGCGCCGCAGATGATCACCTTCATATCGCCGTCCTCCAGGGTTCCAGCGGGGTCTGATTGGCAGAACAGGCAGGTCGGGTCAATTCAATTGTAAATCCTGCCCGCCAAGGCCAAAACGATACTGTCACGATTGGAGGATTCCAAATGGTCCCGCGTCTCGCGCTAGCATCCCTTCTCTGCCTCACCGGCTGCACACCCGTCTCCATGTGGTATCAGGATGGCGCCAGTATCTCCTCTCGTGACCGCACCCAGACCGATTGCGAAGTCAAAGCCCTGCAGGCCGTTCCAGTCGCCAGCCAAACCCGCCTGACGCCCGTTCGCGTGATCCCCATCAAGATCTGCGACAGTACCGGAAAGTGCGAAGTCGATTACGAGATGATCGGCGGCGATGCCTATACCGTCGACGTCAACGCGCCACTTCGGACCAAGGTTCTGGCGCAATGCATGGCCGACAAAGGCTACCGCCCCGTCGAAATACAAGCCTGCCCGCCCGCCATCGCGCGCGCCGCAGCAAACGATATCACGACAACTCTGCCACGGCTCACCGCGAATTCCTGCGCCATCAGCCGCCCGAACGGCGTCCAGATCGTGACCAAAGGCTGAGGCTTACGCCTCGGCCTCGTCTTCCTCGTCTTCGAGATAGGCCACACGGCCCCCGCCCTTCGATCCCGTCACCACGTTGAGGGATTTCAGCTTCCGGTGCAGCGCCGAACGCTCCATCCCAACGAACGATGCCGTGCGGCTGATATTGCCGCCAAATCGGTTGATCTGGGTGAGCAGATACTCCCGTTCAAACGCCTCCCGCGCCTCGCGCAGAGGCAAGGCGGCAAGCGCCCCGGCAAGCACCATCCGGCCATCATCCGACGTCGACCGGCTCTCTTCCCCCGGCAGTTCCGTCGCCTGAATAGGCCCGCTACCATCGCCCAGAATGAGAACCCGCTCGATCAGGTTCCGCAACTGCCGCACGTTGCCGGGCCACGTCATCGTCTGCATCAGCGCAATCGCCTCATCCGTCAACGAACGCGCCGGAAGCCCCTGAGAGCGATGGAAAAAGTCGATGAAATAGCTCGCCAGAACCGGAATATCCTCGCGCCGCTCTTCCAGCGACGGCACAGGGATCGGCACCACGTTCAGGCGATGGTAAAGTTCCTGCCGGAACCGCCCCGCCGCAATCTCCGCATCGAGATTGCGCGAGGTCGAGGAAATCACCCGCAGATCCACGCGCACCCGGTCCGATCCGCCCACTCGCGTGAACTGCTGATCGACCAGCACCCGCAGGATTTTCGACTGCGTTCCCAGCGGCATATCCGCAACTTCGTCGAAATAGATCACACCGCCATGCGCCTGCTCCAACAGGCCCGGTTCCACACCGCGCGCCGTGCTTTCCCGCCCGAACAGCACCTCTTCCATACGCTCGGGTTCAATCGTCGCGCAGCCCACCGTCACGAAAGGCGCCGAAGCGCGGCTCGATTTCGCATGGATAAACCGCGCAGCCACCTCTTTGCCCACGCCCGCAGGCCCGGTCAGCATCACCCGACCGTTCGATTTCGTCACCTTGTCCAATTGGCCCATCATCGCGCGAAACACCGCCGAATTGCCCACCATATCGGCCTGAGCGACATCGCGCCGCCTCAATTCGAGGTTCTCGCGGCGCAAGCGGCTCGTCTCCATAGCGCGACGGATCACCACCAGCAGCTGGTCGATGTTGAAGGGCTTCTCGATGAAATCATAGGCCCCCTGTTTGATCGCTGCGACCGCGATTTCGATATTCCCATGCCCCGAGATGATGATGATCGGAACATCGGGATTATCGCGCTTTACCGTCTTCAGGATGTCGATCCCGTCCATCCGGCTGTCTTTTAGCCAGATGTCGAGGATCATCAGGGAGGGTGGCTCGCTATTCACCTCACGGATCGCCTCATCCGAGTTCCCCGCAAGCCGCGTCGTGTAGCCTTCATCAACCAGAATATCGGAAATGAGCTGCCGGATATCACGCTCATCGTCCACAATCAGAATATCACCCATGATCTTCCCTCACCTTCTACTCAGTCTCGCCAACTGGCTGCACCGCCACGTCAAGCGTGATCACAGCCATGGCCCCACGATGGGCATCCTCGCCAAAAGCAGGCGCATCTTCCAAAACGAGTGTCCCGCCGTGCTCCTCGATAATCTTCTTCACAATCGGCAGCCCTAGCCCCGTCCCCGCATCGCGAGTGGTCACATAGGGCTCGAAGAGCCGTGCGCGATCTTCCGGTAGCCCGATCCCGTTATCGGCAATCGTGATCCGCACATGGGCGTCCAGCAGCGTGATGGCCACATGGATTTCCGGCTGGAAGTCCTCCGGCACGCCCTTGGCCACCCGCGTCTCGATCGCCTCGCCCGCGTTCTTCATCAGGTTCGTCAGGGCTTGCATGATCATCGTGCGATCAAGGCTCACCCCCAGCCCCGTTTCCGGCACCTGAAGATCGAAGGCCACGTCAGGCTGTCCAGCCCTCTGCAAGACAACCGCATCCCGCACCAGCTGAACGATATCTTCCTCGCGGGTCTCCGGCTGCGGCATCCGCGCGAACTTGC
>RFUP01000019.1 GCA_009922885.1 Paracoccaceae bacterium | reverse complement strand
GCAAAGCCGTCTTGCCCAAGGCTGACGGGCTGGATCGGCGGGCGCTCCAGCATATTCACCACGCTCACCGCCACGACCACATAGGCAGGCATCCCGACCACGAGGATCAGGAGCGCCAGCCGTTTGCGGGCTTTGTAAGACAGCGCCATCGCCTCAATCCGCGAAGGGGTCGGTCACAAGGATCGTGTCGTCGCGCTCGGGCGAGGTCGACAGCATCGACACCGGGCATTCGATGAGTTCCTCGATCCGGCGCACATATTTGATCGCCGCCGCGGGCAAGTCCGCCCAAGAGCGCGCGCCTTCCGTCGATTCGGCCCAGCCTTCGATCTCTTCATAGATCGGCGTGCAGCGCGCCTGCGCGTCTGCTGCCGTCGGCAGATAGTCGAGGCGCTGGCCGTCGAGGTCATAGCCCACGCAAATCTTCAGCGTCTCGAACCCGTCCAACACGTCGAGCTTGGTTAGCGCGATGCCGTTCACCCCCGAAACCGCGCAGGTCTGGCGCACGAGGGCCGCGTCGAACCAGCCGCAACGGCGCTTGCGCCCCGTCACCGTGCCAAACTCGTGCCCACGGGTGCCCAAACGCTCGCCATCGGCGTCTTTCAACTCGGTCGGGAACGGGCCTTCGCCCACGCGGGTGGTATAGGCTTTGACAATACCAAGCACATAGCCAATGGCCCCCGGCCCCATGCCCGTGCCAGCCGCCGCCTGCCCTGCCACAACGTTCGAGGAGGTCACGAACGGATAGGTGCCAAAATCGATATCCAGAAGCGAGCCCTGCGCGCCTTCGAAGAGAATACGCTCACCCGCCTTGCGCTTCTCGGCCAGCACTTTCCAGACCGGAGCGGCATAGGGCAGGATCTTCGGTGCGATCTCGGCGAGCTGCGCGATCAGCGCATCGCGGTCGATCTCTTCGATGCCAAGGCCCTTGCGCAGCGGGTTATGGTGCTGGAGCGCGCGGTCCACGCGGGCTTCCAAAGTCGCACGGTCTGCCAGATCCGCCACGCGCACCGCACGGCGGCCTACCTTGTCTTCATACGCCGGGCCGATGCCACGCCCGGTGGTGCCGATCTTCGTGCCCGCGGATGCCGCCGATTCTCTCGCGCGGTCCAACTCGCCGTGAATGGGCAGGATCAGCGGTGTGTTTTCCGCGATCATCAGCGTTTCGGGATTGATCGCCACGCCCTGCTCGCGGATCTTCTCGATCTCGCTCACGAGGTGCCACGGATCCAGCACCACGCCGTTGCCAATCACCGAAAGCTTTCCGCCGCGCACCACGCCCGACGGCAGCGCATTCAACTTGTAGACCTTGCCGTCAATGACCAGCGTATGGCCGGCATTATGGCCGCCCTGAAAGCGGCAAATCACGTCCGCACGCTCACTGAGCCAATCGACGATCTTGCCTTTGCCTTCGTCGCCCCACTGGGCGCCCACGACAACCACGTTTGCCATATGCCTTGATCCTTCCGCGATGCGGTTTCAAACCCGCGCCGATATAGCGAGACCACGCGCGGTGTGAAACCGGAATTTCGCCGCAGGGGGCAAATGCGCCGTTCAACCCGCCTATTGCCCAGCCTTTAATTGCACCGGAGCGCCATGGGGCGTTGCAAGATACGCCGCTTCCCACGCCTCTTTCAGCCTTTCCACCACCGCGGGTTCCGCCATACCGCGCTCGGTCAATAGCCCTTCCAAGGCCCCCAGCCACGCAGCCCAGTAATCCGCCCCGCCATCCAATGGCCCTTGTCGCCCTCTCAGTGCCACCAATTCCGCGCTAAAACGCTCGGCCCATTCCGGCCAAGTATAATTTCCACGCTCGCTCAGATGCACTGTCAACGCAAAGGCCTGCGCATGCCAAGGCTCGGAAAAGGGCGGCGGTTCGGGGCGGTCTGGCGTGCAAATCGTCATGCTAGAGGCTCCAAATAGCTTTCCCAGAGATCGAGTGTCACCTCGTCGCCTTCGTTCTCCGCCCTACCCCACAGGTCAGACGCGCGAAACAGCACCGTATAAAGCGGCTCTGGGCATTCGCCCATCCCATGTGCGTTGGTATCCGGGAGCACATGCGCACCATGCTGCGAAAGGATCACGCCCTCCACACCTGCCGCATAGGCCGGAAGCCGCGTATGCCCGCCTTCCACCATCACATTCCGCGCAGGTCGCCGAGTCGTCACCCGCGCGCCCACCGGATAAAGCGGCGCGGCCCCGTCCCGCGCACTCGGGCCGCCTTTCGCCAGAACAGCAGGCACCCGCTCGGCCAGAAGCTTGCGGTCTGCCAAGGGGCTGTCCCCATTTGACTGGCCTGTCGCCAATTCCTCACGACTCACCACACCCTTGGCCACCAGAAGGTCCGCCAGTGCGGAAATCCATTTCTCATAGTAGCCAAACCGCGTGTAATCCTTGGTTCCCAAAGCCTCGCGGGCATGGCGCGACGTGTCCAAAGTCCACTGCCCCAATGCGCCCGCCGCCAAAGTCACAGCCAAGGCCCGCCCGTGCCATTCGTCCTTGAACACAGGCTCGTCAGGGTCCACAGGCACGGTGCCATCCCCCCAGCGCCCGCCCATATCATGCACTCGGCTCATGCAGGCACCTTTGGCACTCCGGTCCCCACCATCGAATCCCGTGTCACAAGCGCCGCCAGTTCCCCAACGGAAAGCCCCTCGGTGCCCTCAGGCCGCATCGGCAACACAAGATACCGCATCTCCGCCGTCGAATCCCAAACCCGAACCGCTTGCCCCTCTGGTAACGCAAGCCCGAACTCCGCCAACACCGCCCTCGGTTCACGCACCACCCGCGCCCGGTACGCATCCGATTTGTACCACCCCGGCGGAATGCCCAGCAAAGGCCACGGATAGCAGGAGCACAGCGTGCAAACGATCACGTTATGGCGCTCAGACGTGTTCTCGACCACCGTGATATGCTCGCCTTGACGCCCGTAGAACCCGAGTTCCGCCACAACCTCCGTGGCATCTGCCAGCAACCGCGCCTTGAAATCCGGATCGGCCCAAGCCTTCGCCACCACCAGCGCGCCGTTCTGTGGCCCCACCTGATTCTGGTAAATATCGATGATCGCATCGAGCGCGGCAGGGTCGATCAGCCCCTTTTCGGTTAACAATGTTTCTAACGCCTTTACCCGCAACGCAGGCTCGGGCGGCAAAACCGCGTGATCGTGGTCATGGTCGTGGTCGTGGTAATGATGATCGTGTGGCATGGCGCAAGTGTTGCCCAAATTGCCCCGATCCGTCTAGTAAAACGAGAGAGGGGTTGCGGCCCACGTTCTTCGGGTCTAGATACCCCGCGTTGCCGAGATGCGAGACACTCAATGGAAAATGTCGTCCTTACCATTCACTTGCTTCTGGCGCTGGCTTTGATCGGCGTCGTGCTGCTTCAGCGTTCTGAAGGCGGCGGCCTTGGTATGGGCGGCGGTGGCGGTGCCATTTCCGGTCGCGCAGCCGCAACGGCACTCGGCAAAGTCACGTGGGGCCTCGCGGCTGCTTTCATCGGCACCTCGATCGCGCTCACGATCATCGCCGCAGAAAAATCGGCTGGCGCTTCGGTGCTTGACCGCATCGGCACACCGGAACCTGCTGCAGAGGCACCTGTCGCCCCGAAAGGCGATCTCCTGCCTCCGGCCGCCGGTGATACAGGCCCGCTCACGCCGAAGGCGGACTAAGCTAACTACTAGCTTTTGAGAACCTTCCCTCGTCCGCAACAGCATCTTGCGGTCTGTCTTGCGGGGGGAAGGGAATCGGATTATATCTTGAGTCCCGTGGTGCCGCGGTCTTTTTCAGACCGCCCGGGCCTCATTCATTGGTGGCTTATGCTCACCTCAGATCACGGGAGGCCCTGACATGGCGCGCTACATCTTCATTACTGGCGGCGTTGTTTCCTCACTTGGCAAAGGCCTTGCGTCTGCTGCTCTTGGCGCACTCTTGCAAGCCCGTGGCTTCTCGGTGCGCCTGCGTAAACTCGACCCCTACCTCAACGTCGACCCCGGCACGATGTCGCCCTTCGAGCATGGCGAGGTCTTCGTCACCGACGATGGCGCCGAAACCGACCTCGACTTGGGCCACTACGAACGCTTCACCGGCGTGGCCGCCCGCAAAACGGATTCCATCTCCTCGGGCCGCATCTATTCCAACGTTCTGGAAAAAGAACGCCGCGGTGATTACTTGGGCAAAACGATTCAGGTCGTCCCCCACGTCACCAATGAAATCAAGAACTTCCTCCGCATCGGCGGCGACGAGGTCGATTTCATGCTCTGCGAGATCGGCGGCACCGTGGGCGACATCGAAGGCCTGCCCTTCTTCGAAGCCATCCGCCAATTCATCCACGAGCGCCCGCGCGGCGAATGCATCCTGATGCACCTCACGCTCCTGCCCTATCTGGCGGCCTCGGGCGAATTGAAAACCAAACCCACCCAGCACTCGGTGAAAGAACTCCAGTCCATCGGCCTTGCGCCCGACGTGCTCGTCTGCCGCTCCGAACACGCCATTCCGGAACGCGAACGCGAGAAGATCGCCCTCTTCTGCAACGTCCGCAAGGAAGCCGTGATCCCGGCCTATGACCTGAACTCGATCTACGAGGCCCCCCTCGCCTATCACCGCGAAGGCCTCGATCAAGCCGTGCTCGACGCCTTCCAGATCAGCCCCGCCCCGCGCCCCGACCTGCGCAAATGGGAAGATGTGGTGGACCGCATCCACAACACCGATGGCGAAGCCAATATCGCCATCGTCGGCAAATACACCCAGCTCGAAGACGCCTATAAATCGATCAAGGAAGCCCTCGTGCATGGCGGCATGGCCAACCGTGTGAAGGTGAACGTCTCTTGGGTCGATGCGGAAGTCTTCGACAAGGAAGACGCCGCCCCCTACCTCGAAGGATACCACGCCATCCTCGTGCCCGGCGGCTTCGGCGAGCGCGGCACGGAAGGCAAGATCAAAGCGGCCGAATTCGCCCGCACCCGCAAGATCCCCTATCTCGGCATCTGCCTCGGCATGCAGATGGCGGTGATCGAAGCGGCGCGGAATGTCGCTGGCGTCTCGCGCGCGGGTTCAGAGGAATTCGACCACGAAGCCGGTGAAAAGCGTTTCGAGCCCGTGGTCTACCACCTCAAGGAATGGATCCAGGGCAACCACAAGGTCGAGCGCAAAGCCACTGACGACAAGGGCGGCACGATGCGCCTCGGGGCCTATAATGCAACCCTCGCCTCGGGATCGAAGGTGGCCGATGTTTATGGCAGCACCCAGATCGAAGAACGCCACCGTCACCGCTACGAGGTGGATATTCGCTACCGCGAGAAACTCGAAACCTGCGGTTTGGCGTTTTCGGGCATGTCCCCCGATGGCCGCCTGCCGGAAATCGTCGAGTGGAAGGACCATCCATGGTTCATCGGTGTGCAGTTCCACCCGGAACTGAAGTCAAAGCCCTTCGATCCCCACCCGCTTTTCCGCGATTTCGTGCGCGCCGCCGTCGAAACTTCGCGCTTGGTGTAAAGAGAGGGGGCGCTGCCCCCTCGGCCCGTTCGGGCCTCACCCCCAGGATATTTTCTCCAATATGAAAGACGCGATCTGGTGCTCCCGGATCGGAGAAACAGCCGCTTCGACAGGGATACGGCCCTTGACCTCGGCGGCTTTCGGGCCATGATCGCAGAACACTCAGCAAGGAGATCGAAAATGGCTAAAGGGTATTGGGTCGCGCATATGGATGTGACGGATCCAGTGGCGTATGATCGATACAAGTCCTTGAATGGAGTTGCTTTTGCCGAATTCGGCGCACGGTTCCTGATCCGTGGCGGCCAGCAAGAGGTGATCGAAGGCGCGTCGAAGTCGCGCACCGTCGTGCTTGAGTTTCCAACCTATCAAGCGGCGCTCGAGTGCTATCATTCGGCAAGTTACCAAGCCGCCGTGAAAGAACGCCTCGGTGCCTCGGTGGGCGATCTCGTGATCGTTGAAGGCTACGAGTAAGCCCACATGTTCAAAGACCTGCTTGCCCGACTTCTGGCGCCGGAGCCTGTTTTGAGCGATCCAGATGCCCGGTTGGCTATGGCTGCGCTGCTGGTCAGGCTGGCGCGCACAGACGGCCATTACGCGCCAGAGGAAATCGCCCGGATCGACCGCATTCTGGAAGCGCGCTACGATCTGGATCACGCAGGTGCACAGGCTTTGCGCCGCCATGGCGAAACCCTTGAGGAAGAGGCCCCGGACACCGTGCGCTTCACCCGCGCCATCAAGGAAGCCGTGCCTTACGAAGAGCGTGTTTCGGTTATCTCCGCGCTCTGGAGCGTTGCGCTGGCCGATGGGGTTCGCGACGCCGAAGAGGATGCGCTGATGCGGCTCGCAGCCAACCTCCTCGGGGTTTCCGACATTGCTTCGGCGCAGGCGCGCCAAGGTGCCACCCGATCATGATCGCCTCCCTTCCAATGTATGATCGTCCGGAAATCACTCCGGAGACAGATCGGTATTGGGCACTGATCCGTGCCTCGCTTCTCCGCCAAGGCGAACTGGCTCCTGAAACCCTGACGCGCGACAGCCGCCCGCTCTGGCAACACTGGCAAGACCCGGCGCTTGTTCTGTCGCAAACCTGCGGCCTGCCCTATCGCACGCGCCTTCATGGCGAGGTTTCCCTGATCGCTACGCCGAATTTCGGTCTGCCCGGCTGCCCTCCAGGGTATTACAATTCCGTTTTCGTCATGCGGCGCGACGCCGCCACCGAACGCCCGGAGGATTGGGGAGAGCTTTCTCTCGCGCTCAATGATTTCGGCTCTCAATCCGGTTGGGCCGCGCCGCAGAACTTCATGTCGGACCTGGGTTTGAAATTTACCCGCACCGTCGTGACCGGAGCGCATAGCGGATCGGCAATGGCCGTTCTGGAAGGCGCCGCAGATATCGCTTCGCTGGACGCGCAGACCTGGCGGTTGCTCAAGCACTTCAAGCCTGAGTTTTCAGAGTTGGCCGAAGTTGGTATAACCGAGCCCACCCCCGGCCTTCCCTATATCTCGCGGGCCAATATCCCCGTGGAAATCTATCATACCGCGCTCCTCGAAGCACTCGACCAACTGACGAAGGCTGAGCGAACCGCCCTGGGCCTCGTGTCCATCGAGCGCATCCCAAGCGAGGCCTATCTCGAAATCCCGACACCGGAACTACCGCCACTTTAGCAAGTGACCACAAGTCAATTCGGCGACAAAGCCTATGGACCTGTCCGTTTCGACCGTTGCATTTGATCAGTTTTTCCGTCCTATTGGCTTGAACAAGAAAAACACTCTGGGGAAAACTTCGTGTCCGAGACCACGCCGGTCATTCAGATCCGGGACTTGCACAAGTCCTATGGCGCGCTTGAGGTCATCAAGGGCGTCGACATTACGGCTCATCAAGGCCAAGTGGTTTCCCTGATCGGCTCTTCGGGTTCAGGCAAATCCACGATCCTGCGCTGCTGCAACCTTTTGGAAGACAGCCAGCAGGGCGAGATCCTCTTCAAAGGCGAGCCCGTGATCTGGCGCGGTGCAGGCTTGGGGCGGCATCCGGCTGACGCCAAGCAGGTTTTGCGGATCCGGACCAACCTCTCGATGGTGTTCCAGCAGTTCAATCTGTGGTCCCACATGACCGTTCTGCAAAACGTCATGGAAGCGCCGCTCACCGTGCAGGGCCGGGACCGTGCGGACGTCGAGGAAAAGGCCCGCGCCTATCTCGACAAGGTCGGCATTGGTGACAAATGCGAGGCTTGGCCCGCCCAGTTGTCAGGGGGCCAGCAACAGCGCGCCGCGATTGCCCGAGCCCTTTGCATGGAGCCGCAAGCGCTTCTCTTCGACGAACCCACCTCCGCGCTCGACCCCGAGCTGGAGCAAGAAGTGGTGCGTGTCATCAAGGCCTTGGCCGAAGAAGGCCGCACCATGCTGATCGTCACACATGATATGAAAATGGCAGCCGACGTCTCCGATCACGTCGTCTTCCTGCATCAAGGCCGGATCGAGGAAGAAGGCGCGCCGCAAGCGCTCTTCGGCGCTCCGAAATCCGAACGCCTGCAACAGTTCCTGTCGGCCACAGCCCCCGCCTGAAGGGGCAGCCACAAGAAAACCGAAGTCTTCATTAACGGGAGAGAACTATGAAAAAACTGATCCTGACTGCTGCCGTTCTGGCCCTCTCGGCCGGCATGGGCATGGCCGCAAGCCACGGCAAGACCATCCGCCTTGGCACGGAGGGCGCCTACCCTCCCTACAACTTCATCAACGACAAGGGCGAGATCGACGGCTTCGAGCGCGAGCTTGGCGATGAACTGTGCAAGCGCGCCGAACTCACCTGCGAATGGGTGAAGAACGACTGGGACTCGATCATCCCGAACCTCGTTTCCGGCAACTACGATGTGATCATCGCCGGCATGTCGATCACGGCAGAGCGTGACCAGATCATCGATTTCAGCCAAGACTACTATCCGCCGACCGCCTCCACCTTCGTGGCCAAGTCCGCAGATGCCGACCTGAAAGGCGTCATCTCGGCCCAGACTTCGACCATCCAGGCAGGCTATGTCGCTGAATCCGGCGCAACGCTCCTCGAATTCGCCACCCCCGAAGAAACCGTGGCGGCTGTGCGTTCGGGCGAGGCCGATGCCGTCTTCGCCGACTGGGATTACCTCAAGCCCATCGTGGAAGCTTCGGGCGGCGAACTGGTCGTCGCAGGCGACCCCGTTCCGCTCGGTGGCGGCGTGGGCCTCGGCATCCGTGAGTCGGACAAGGAACTCCGCGACAAACTCGACGGTGCCATCACCGCCATGAAGGCTGACGGCTCGCTGAACACCCTTCTCAAGAAGTGGTTCGGTGAAGAAACCGTAACCTACTGATCCAAGGAGCGTAGGGCGGGGTCATCCCCGCCCTACACCACCCGATGTTCCAATACTGCGCCGATCCTTCCTCACTTGACGGGCTCACTTGGCTGTCGTGCTATCTCACGACTGCGAAGCATACTGCCTTCTATGTATCCTTCGGAACGGTGCTGCTGCTTCTCGCCGTCACTGCCCCCGCCGCTCTGGCCATGGGCTTCCTCGGCGCCTCCGCCGCCCGCTCTCGCCTTCTGCCACTGTCGGTCCTCGGCAAAGGCTATATCGCCATCGTGCGCGGCGTGCCGGACATCGCCTTCTTCCTCTTCTTCGTGATCGCGCTCGATCAGGGCATCGAATACCTGCGCCACATCGCGCTCTGCCCCGACTGGGATCAGCCGATCCGCCAAGGCAACGATTTCCTCGTCTGCCCCGCCGCGAAAGCCCCCTTGGGCACCTCGCCGCAATGGGTGCACGAGGTCTATGGCTTCGGCCTTGCCGTCTTCACCTTCGCCCTCGTCTTCGGCGCTTTCGCCGCCAACGTGCTCTTTGGGGCTATGCGCGCCGTTCCCCGCGCCCAGCTTGAAACCGCCGAAGCCTATGGCATGAACACCCGCCAGATCTTCTGGCGTATCCTTGTGCCGCAAATGTGGGTCTATGCGCTGCCGGGCCTCTCGAACCTCTGGATGGTGCTGATTAAAGCCACACCCCTCCTTTTCCTCCTCGGCGTCGAGGATATCGTCTACTGGGCACGCGAGCTTGGCGGCACCAAGACACCCCAGTTCACCGACTACCCGCATGGCGACTGGCGGATGTGGTATTTCCTCTTCCTGCTCGTGTTCTACCTCGCCTTCACCCGCGCCTCCGAGATCGTGCTCGACCGCGTCATGCGGCGCCTCACCCGTGGTCAGGCCACAATGGGCGGCGAAGCGCAACGAAAGGCCGCCGCATGAGCTGCTGGGAAACCCTCGCCGATTACGGCCTCCGCTCACTCGGCATCGGCGAACGCCTCCTGCCGCGCAGCGATTTCACGCTCTGCCAGCAATTCGTGCTGATCGGCTCCGGCATGATCTGGAACGTCTATTTTGGCGTGCTGGCGCTTTTCTCCGGCTTTTTTCTGGCCACGGGGCTCGCACTTTCGAAAGCCGCGAAAAATCCCTTCCTGCGCAAACCCGCCGAATGGTTCATCTTCGTCTTCCGCGGCTCGCCGCTCTTCATCCAGTTCTTCTTCGCCTATTTCCTGTTCCTCTCGCTGAAACAGGTCTACCCGATCCTCACCCCCCTTACCTCGGCCACGCTGGGCGCGCTCGTGGTGCTCTTCTTCAACACCGCCGCATACTCTGCCGAGATTTTCTACGGCGCGCTGCAATCAGTGCCAAAAGGCGATATCGAAGCCGCCGATGCCTATGGCTTCTCCGGCTGGCCGCGCTTCCGCCGGATCATCTGGCCCACCATGCTCCGGCTCGCCTGGCCCGCTTATACGAACGAGGCAATCTTTCTGTTCCACGCCACCACGCTCGTGTTCTTTTCGGGCTTTCCGGCCGCGAAACAGAAAGGCGACGCGCTCTATTACGCGAACTATTTCGCCGACAAGACCTTCAACCCCTTCATCCCCTACCCGATCCTCGCGGGCTATTTCATCCTGCTTACGCTCCTTCTCATCGGCCTCTTCGGCCTGATCAACAAACGCCTGAACCGCCACCTGCCCACCGCCCCCAAACGCGGTGAACGCCGCCTGGTGCCCGGTTTCCTGCGGTAAGTCCCCAACCTTCATATTGGTGCAGATATCCCGGGGAGTGTGAGGGGCAGAGCCCCTCACTCCTACAATCTGATATTTTCGGCTCTGCCCGAATATGCGGCTTTTGCCGGGATATTCTCCCGAAAATAGCAAACCTTCGTCTTCCCTCTTGCCACATGCAATGCGCCTGTCTAGGATTTGATCAAATTCAACAGGTGAACCATGTCTTCCTCGTCACTAAACTGGCTGCGCAAGAACCCGCAGGTCAGAACTATCCGTGTAGCCGCCGCCGACCTCAACGGTCAGCCCCGCGGCAAACGGGTCCCGACCCGCTTTGCCGATAGCGTCGTCGCAAACGGAACCCGCTTCCCCGTCTCCTCCCTCAATCTCGACATCTGGGGCGAAGACATCGACGACAGCCCCCTCGTTTATGACAGCGGCGACGCCGACGGCGTCCTCAAACCCACCGAGCGCGGCTTCATGCCCATGCCTTGGCTCGAAGCGCCCACCGCCCTCCTGCCGATCTGGATGTTCCGCGAAGATGGCCGCCCCTACGAAGGTGACCCCCGCCACGCACTCCGCGCTGTTGTAGACCGCTACAAGGCGCTTGGCCTCACCCCCGTCGTGGCGATGGAACTCGAATTCTACCTGATCGACGACTCGGGCAAATCGCTTCAAGTCCCCGTGTCGCCCCGCTCCGGCAAACGCCGCAAAGCCGCCGAGATCCTCTCGATCCGCGCCTTGGATGCCTTCGACACTTTCTTCACCGATCTCTACGACGCCTGCGAAGCCATGGATATCCCGGCCGATACCGCGATCTCTGAGGCAGGCCTCGGCCAATTCGAGCTGAACCTCATGCATCAGGAAGACGCGTTGCGCGCTGCCGATGATGCGTGGCTTTTCAAGATGTTGGTGAAAGGCATGGCCCGCCGCCACGGCTTCGCCGCTTCCTTCATGGCCAAACCCTATGAGGATTACGCAGGTTCCGGCCTTCACACGCATTTCTCCGTGCTCGATTCCGAAGGCCGCAATATCTTCGACGATGGCGGCCCCCAAGGCACCGACACACTCCGCCATGCGGTCGGCGGGTGTCTCGCCGCGATGCGCGACAGCACCCTTATCTTCGCGCCCCACCTCAACAGCTACGAACGCCTCGCAGGCGGCTCTCATGCGCCCTCGGGCATCTCCTGGGCCTACGAAAACCGCACCTCCGCGATCCGTATTCCCTCGGGCAGCCACAAGGCGCGCCGGATCGAACACCGCGTCGCGGGCGGCGATGTGAACCCCTATCTCCTGCTCACCGCCATCCTCGGTTCGGCACTTTGGGGCATCGAGAACGAGATCGAACCCGCCGCCCCCATCACCGGCAACGCCTATGCGCTCGATCTGCCGCGCATGGCCGAAAGCTGGGGCGAAGCGATCGAGGCTTTCGAGCAAAGCCGCATCGTCCCGCAATTCTTCTCGCCCGACATCATCCGCAACTTCCTCTCCACGAAGAAGCAGGAAATGCACTACATGGGCGAGCTTGAACCCAACGAACAGGTCGAAATCTACCTCGACACCGTGTGAGCAGCCCCGCTTGCCCCAATGCGGCGAGCGGGATACCATGCCTCCATCCAAGAACTTGGTGACTCATGAAAATCGGCATTTTGCAAACTGGCCACGTCGCGGATGAAATCCAAGCGACGCTCGGCGATTACTCAGACATGTTCGCTCGCCTTCTTGACGGGCAAAACTTTGAATTCAGTGTCTATAACGTCGTGGACATGGATTTTCCCGCAGGCCCCGAAGCCTGCGACGGCTGGCTCATCACAGGCTCCCGCCATGGCGCCTATGAAGACCACCCTTTCATTCCCCCGCTCGAAAACCTGATCCGCGCCATTCGCGACGCAGGCCGCCCCCTGATCGGCGTCTGCTTCGGCCACCAGATCATCGCACAGGCCTTGGGTGGCAAGGTCGAGAAGTTCAGCGGCGGTTGGTCCGTCGGGCGTCAGGAATATGATTTCGACGGCGAGAAAGTCGCGCTCAATGCGTGGCACCAAGATCAGGTGGTCGAACTGCCGCCCGGTGCCGAGGTTGTTGCGTCGTCGGATTTCTGCGCCAACGCCGCCCTCGTCTACGGCCCGAAGATCTTCACCGTTCAGGCCCACCCCGAATTCACATCGGCGATGATCGAAGGCCTGATCGAACACCGTTCGGCCAAGGTGCCCGATACCCTCCGCGATAGGGCTGCACACAACCTCAAGACCCCCACCGACAACCAGCGCCTCGCCAAGCGCATGGCAGCTGTCCTCAAGGGAGAAAACGCATGAGCGACTGGACCGAAAAACTTCCCGAAGCCGCGCGCACCTATCTGGAAAACCGCCGCCTCGACGAAGTCGAATGCATCATCTCGGACCTGCCCGGCATCGCTCGTGGCAAAGCCATGCCCGCGAATAAATTCGCCAAGCAGGAATATTTCCACCTGCCGGATTCGATCTTCTACCAGACGATCACTGGCGACTGGTCGGAAGCCGCAGGCGAAGAGGGCTTCATCGAGCGGGACATGATCCTGAAGCCCGACTTCTCCACCGCCTCCGCTGCGCCTTGGACCGCCGACTGGACGCTGCAAGTGATCCACGACGCCTTCGACCGCAAAGGCCAGCCGATCTCCTACAGCCCCCGCAACGTGCTGAAGCGCGTGGTGGATCTTTACCACAAACAAGGCTGGAAACCCGTGGTCGCGCCCGAGATGGAATTCTATCTCGTCGCCCGCAACCTTGATCCCGCCAAGGATATCGAACCGATGATGGGCCGCTCCGGCCGCCCTGCCGCCGCGCGCCAAGCCTATTCGATGTCGGCCGTGGATGAATTCGGCCCGGTGATCGACGACATCTATGACTTCGCCGAAGCCCAAGGCCTCGAAATCGACGGCATCACGCAGGAAGGCGGCGCGGGCCAGCTGGAGATCAACCTCCGCCACGGCAGCCCCGTCAAACTCGCCGACGAAGTGTTCTACTTCAAACGCCTGATCCGCGAAGCCGCGCTCCGCCACAATTGCTTCGCCACCTTCATGGCCAAACCCATCGCCAATGAGCCGGGCTCGGCCATGCATATCCACCATTCGGTGATCGATATGGAAACCGGGCAGAACCTCTTCTCCGGCCCACAAGGCGGCGAAACAGATGCGTTTTTCCACTTCATCGGCGGTTTGCAAACCCACCTGCCCAAAGCCATCGCGGTGCTCGCACCCTATGTGAACAGCTACCGCCGCTACGTCCGCGACCACGCCGCCCCCATCAACCTCGCTTGGGGCCGCGACAACCGCACCACAGGCATTCGCGTGCCGCTTTCGGGCCCGGTCTCGCGCCGCGTGGAAAACCGCCTTGCTGGGATGGATTGCAACCCCTACCTCGGCATCGCCGTGTCGCTGGCCTGCGGCTACCTCGGCCTGATGGAAGAGAAACGGGCCGGACCTTCGTTCAAGGGCGATGCCTATGAAGGCGAAGAGGATATCCCCCGCGTCATGGGCGACGCGCTCGACCTCTTTGACGATGCCAAGGATCTGCACCAAGTGCTCGGCCCCGATTTCGCGCGGGTCTACACAATCGTGAAACGTGCCGAATACGAGGAGTTCCTGCAAGTCATCAGCCCATGGGAGCGCGAGCACCTGCTCCTGAACGTCTAACCGGACCTAGGGACCGAGCCACCGGAGTGGCTGGATGGCATGAGAAAGAGGGGGGCTCCGCCCCCCGCCTTCGGCTCCCCCCGGGATATTTCGAAAAGAGAAAGA
>RFUP01000180.1 GCA_009922885.1 Paracoccaceae bacterium | reverse complement strand
GACGAATTCCAAAGCTTCGGGCGTGTCGATTGGCGGTTTGGTGTCGGGGCGCGTGACCATCGTTGTCACCCCGCCTGCCGCAGCGGCCAAGCCTGCCGAGCGGAAGCTTTCCTTGTGCCGCTCACCCGGCTCTCCGACCTTTACGCCGATATCCACGATCCCCGGCGCGAGGTGGGCCCCACCAAGATCGATCTCCACCGCGCCTTTGGGCGTGTTCACCGCAGGCCCGAACGCCGCGATCTGCCCCGCTTCGATCAGAAGCGAGCCTTCCGACACGGTGCCCGCTTCGGGATCGATCAGGCGGGCATTGTGAAGGAGCGTTGCAGTCATGGTGATGGTCCTCGCTCTGCAGGCCGCATGGGGAACGGGCCCGCCTATTCTGGGTCGCACCGGAAATAGGGGCCTTGCGCCCGACACGAAAGAGAAAAATTAAAGACCGCGCGAGGATTGTCGGCGATTTGCCTGGGCTTTCCGGATTTCACCATAGATGCGAAGCCCATCCGCGAGGCGCAGGAAGGCGTCCGGCACTGCCTTGTTGGCTGGCGAAACGACGGTGCCTTCCTGCACGAAACGGATTTCGGGCAAGGGTCCGTCGATCAGATCGATGCGTAGGGATGGTGTGAGATCGATTTCCCGCAGCCGCCGCCCGAGAAAAGGGAGTTCTGTGGCGATAAAAACCCGCTCAGACGTGAGGCTGTACCATGTGTGACGGTTCAGAAAGGTGGCCCCGAAAAGGCCCCAAAGGCCCACACAGAGGCCGATGGCCAGATGGAAGCCCCCGAGAATCCAGAAATAGCCACCGAGGCGCATGGTGCCCTGCATCCAGATCACAGCGATAAAGGCGAAGGAAAATCCGAAGACCGCCATAAGAATGCCCTGCGGACGGAACGAAAAGCTGCCGTCAGGTTGGCCCTGCCAGATCAGGGTTTCTTCTGGCCGGAGAATGCTTTCCCATCCCGGCGCGGGGTCTGTCATGCCTCGCCCCGCTGAAGCTGACGGATCAATTCATAGACCTCGCGAGGATTGCGAATGCGGTCAAAGCCGACGGCCCTCACTTGGCGGTTGCGCTTCATCGCGACGGGTTCAAAGCCAAAACTCACATGGCCGGGCTGGCGGTCATCGAGTGTGACAATGGTTTCTTCGGTGATCGGCCAGCCCTGCAACTCGACCCCGCCCAAAGGCCGCTTGCGCATCACGAGCGCGCGCTCGGTGGTGAGAGCGTAACGCCGACGGCCACCCAGAAAGAGGTTCGCGAGTTCCTTTTCACCCAGCCAAACCCCGCCTGCGAGAAGCGCGAAGGCCACGGCGAACGAGACTTTCCACCAGAGGACTGCATTGAACAGAAAGAAGCTGGCGAGAAGGAGGCGCAGAACTGTGCTCGGTTTGAGCACGAAGCCGGGTTCGGGGCGCCCCTCCCAAAGCAAGCGCTCCCCGACTGTCAAAAACTTCGACCAGTCCGCCGTCGCGCTCATCCGCTCACACCGGTCACCCGCCGGAGTTCGGCTATCACCGCAGGGACATTGGCGTTGTACTTGATAAGATGTTTATCGCCGAGCTTGGTAATGATCTGCACCGACGAGCCCATGCCGCGGATCGCAACGATTTCACCGATCGTCGCCATACGCCCGTTGGGGCCATGCAGCATCACCGAGCTCAGACGCCATTCGTGGGAAAGTTCTTCGGAGGCCAGATACCAACTCCGCAGGGCGATAGCGGCCAAACCACCAACGGCCCCTGTCCAGATATGGGCGCTTCCTATTGCCCAGAGCACAGCCATGCCCCCGGCCATGGCAGCAGCAGCCAGCCACGCTTGATCGCGCCAATACTGCGCCCGATCCGGGCGAAAAACTGCAATAACGGTATCCTTCATCCTGCTATCCAAACCATCAATAGAACCAAGGCAAAAAGAAAAATCAGTGCAGCGGTCGCAACCCGCCCCAAAATAGCGGCATCCGAAGGGCGCGGCTTGGCGGCTGGGCCTTCGAGAACGCCTTTGGCGCTTTCTGTCGGCATCGGTTCCGGCACCCGAACCTCTATGGCTTCACGGTAGGAACCAACGAATTGCAGGGGATAGCGCGGCTCCAAGGCGGCGCCCTCACGCAAGGCTTGCGAGAAGACCAGAAGCACGGTGCCCTCCAACGCATCGAGGCGCGCGGCATCAGGCGAGACAGAGTCTTCGCTCATCCCGTTGGCTTCGGTCAGATAATGGGCAAAGCCGTAGGACGCGAGCGATTTTGCGTCGAAAATCTCGATGAAGTCTTCGTCAAGAAACGAAACTCCCAAGAGTTCCTCTAGAGGCGAACGGCTGTCTTCGTCGGGGTATTCCAAAAGGGCTCTGGCCTCGGGTTCGGGTAAATCCACACCGAACACCCAGACTTGGCGGAAAGAGCTTTTGTGAAAACCCGGCCCTTCACTCAAACTGCAACGTCCTTCCCTGCGCGCTCGGCCCGAAGATTTCTGGCCAGCAAATCCATGGCGGCCATGCGGACCGCAACGCCCATCTCCACCTGCTCCTGAATCACGGAGCGATTGATATCGTCTGCGATTGCGCCGTCGATTTCAACGCCACGGTTCATCGGGCCGGGGTGCATGACGATGGCATCGGGCTTTGCGTGCGAGAGTTTCTCGGCATCAAGCCCGTAGCGGTGGTAATATTCGCGCTCGGACGGAATGAAGCCGCCATCCATCCGCTCTTTCTGGAGCCGGAGCATCATCACCACGTCGGCGTCTTTCAGGCCTTCGCGCATGTCGTGGCAAACCTCGGCGCCGAATTCGCCGATCCCTGCGGGCATCAGAGTGGGCGGGCCGACGAGGCGGACGCGGTTTTCCATTTTCCCGAGCAAGATCAAGTTCGAACGGGCCACGCGACTATGGGCAATATCGCCGCAAATGGCGATGGTCAGGCGATGCAGGCGGCCTTTCTTGCGGCGGATGGTGAGCGCGTCGAGAAGCGCTTGTGTCGGGTGCTCGTGGCGGCCATCACCCGCGTTCAACACCGCGCAATTCACCTTTTGCGCCAGAAGTGCCACCGCGCCAGAATTCGGGTGGCGCACCACCAGAAGATCGGGGTGCATGGCGTTCAGGGTCAGCGCCGTGTCGATCAGCGTTTCCCCCTTCTTCACCGAAGAGGTCTGCATCGACATGTTCATCACATCCGCGCCAAGCCGTTTGCCGGCCAGTTCGAAGCTCGACTGGGTGCGCGTGGAATTCTCGAAGAACATGTTGATTTGGGTGAGGCCCGCCAGCGCATCGGAATGCTTCTGTGCGCCGCGATTGAGGGTCACATACTGGTCCGCCAGATCGAGAACACTTGTGATGTCCGCTTGGGAGAGGGGTTCGATCCCTAACAGGTGCCGGTGTGCGAACGTCATCTCTGTGCCCTCCAGTGCAAACCCTGACGCGGGCTTTCGGGCGTTATAGGTAAGGCTGTGAATTGGGGCAAGCGCCGCCCTTCCGCTCGGAGCCTGCCGCGGCTACTCTGCACACATGGTTGGGGAATCGATGCACATAGACGCCATCGACTGGACGCTCGCTAAGGCGCTTCTGGAATGGCAGGTTGAGATGGGAGTGGACGAGGCAATCCTCGATACGCCCCTGTCGCGCTATGAACTTCCCGAAACTTCCCCAGCGAAAGCCGCCGCGGCAGTGGCCGTTCCCGGCAAGAAGGCCGCCAGCGAACCGCCTCCTCCGCCTGTCGAAGCCAATCCAGTGGCCGATGCCCAAGTGGCTGCAAGCCGTGCCGCATCGCTCGATGCGCTGCGTGCCGCCATTGACGCTTTCGAGCATTGTGACCTGAAGCGCGGGGCGCGCAACCTCGTGTTTGCCGATGGCAACCCCGCCGCACGCGTGCTGGTGCTGGGCGAGGCACCGGGGCGCGAAGAGGATATCGAAGGCCGCCCGTTTGTGGGGCGTGCGGGCCAGTTGCTGGACCGGATGCTGGCTGCCATCGGGCTGGATCGCAGTTCGGAAAGCGCTGAAAGCGCCGTTTATATCACCAACGTCCTGCCATGGCGCCCACCCCAAAATCGCGATCCCTCACCGGAAGAAATCGCCATGATGCGCCCCTTCGTCGAGCGGCATATCGGGTTGGTCAATCCGGATGTGATCGTGCTGATGGGCAATATCTCTTGTGATGCCGCCTTGGGGCGGCGCGGGATCCTCAGGATGCGCGGTCAATGGGCGGAAGCTTTCGGGCACCCTGCCCTACCGATGGTGCATCCTGCCTACCTTCTGCGAAACCCCGCCGCCAAGCGGGAGGCATGGGCCGATCTGCTTTCGTTGAAAGCCCGCCTGACAGGCCTCTGAGACGCGACCGTTTGCCCCTCGCCGCCCGATGCCACTCGCGCTAAGTTCACCCCAAGCAAGGGAGCCGATCATGAGCCGCATCGACGAAACCAAGGAATTCATCCCCGTCCGCATCGCCGTACTGACCGTTTCAGACACGCGTTCGCTGGCCGAAGACCGCTCGGGCGACACATTGGTTGAACGCGTGACCGCAGCGGGACACACATTGGCCGCCCGCGCAATTGTCACCGATGACCGCCTCCTCATCGCCGATCAACTCCGCGCTTGGGTCGCCTCGCCGGAGATCGACGTGATCATCTCGACGGGTGGCACGGGGCTGACGGGCCGCGATGTGACGGTCGAGGCCCACCGCGATGTTTATGAGAAGGAAATCGACGCCTTCGGAACGGTCTTCACCATCGTTTCGATGCAGAAAATCGGCACCTCTGCGGTGCAATCGCGGGCGACCGCAGGCGTTGCGGGCGGCACCTATATTTTCGCGCTTCCGGGAAGCCCCGGTGCCTGCCGCGATGCATGGGACGAAATCCTGAAGTGGCAGCTTGATTACCGCCACCGCCCCTGCAACTTCGTGGAAATCATGCCGCGCCTCGAAGAGCATAAGCGCCGGAAGTAAGGCTGATCGCCGAGACCGACGGAAATTTGAGGCGCTTCCATATTATTTGACGTCATTGTGCCTTGGCAAGGCCCAAGTCGCCGCTATCGTCACGTCAAAGGCTTCTCGCGTTTTCAGGGACCAAACATGCGTTTTCTCCGCCATAGCCTGACCGGGCTTTTTCTTGCATCGCTGACTGTCGCGCTCCTGATCTGGGCAGGCGCACTTGTGAAAGGCGCGGTTGATGCCCGTCTCGCTCGCGATCCGGGAACACCGCCGGCGCGGGAACGTATCTTCGCAGTGCCGGTGCAACTGGCGAAAGCCGAAACGCTCACGCCTGTTCTCTCGGCTTACGGGCAGGTTCAGGCGCGCCGTAGCCTTGAGATCCGGGCGGCAGCAGCAGGGCAGGTGATCGAACTTGCGCCGGAATTCGTGGAAGGCGGTGATGTGCGGGAAGGCCAGATCCTG
>RFUP01000179.1 GCA_009922885.1 Paracoccaceae bacterium | reverse complement strand
GGAAATGGAGGAAAGGCCGCTGGCCAGCCCCCGCGACATCCGGGTTGAGCCGCAAATAAGTGTCCGGCGAGAAATCCGGATTCGGCTGCAACCCCATCTCTTCGCCCCAGAGAATGAAATGGCGCAGCGACGCCTTCCGGAACAGTGGATGCAGCCAAGGATGCGCTCCGCGATAAAACTCCGGATCAAACAGTCCGCTGGCCGTGGCAAGGCGCGAATAATGGCGCTCTTCCGGCCCGAGCCATGCCAATTGCGCAAGCTTTCTCATGCGTGCAAGCCAAAGCCGATAGTCCATCGCAGCCTCCAAAGGATCACAAACACAGATACCAGTCCAAGGTTTCCAGAAGGTTTCCGCGATCAGTTCTCGTGCAGGAGTTTCGGCGCATGGCAGGTCAAAAAACCGAGGCCGAGCGCTACAGGCAGCAGTGCACTGAGGGCAAAGGGCAGGGTCTGCACGAAATCCACAGAATAACCCGCGTATAATCCCGAACGCACAAGCCCGACGCCATGGAGGATCGGATTGAGCGAGAGCCAGTCTGCATAGGGGGCAGGCACGGATTCCGGCAAGAAAACAACCCCGGAAAGCAGGAAGAGTGGCCGCCCCAGAATTGCCCAAAGCCGTTCCCAGATCGGGAAAGCCCCAAACAGATAAGCGTTCAGAATTCCAAGACCTGCGCCCCAAAGAGCGACGAGGCCGAAACCTGCAACGAGAGGTGCCGGGCTGATGCTGAGGTGATCCGGGCTGCGCAGAACCAGCCCCCCGAGAACGAGAAAAATCACCACCGCATGGGTCAGCACACAAAGAATGATCCGCGCTAGAATCGCATCCATCCAACTGGCGGCAGGATAGGCCAGAAGCGGGCGCGAGAACCGCAACGACACGCCCGCCTTCTGGGCGAGGTCGGAATACAAAGCGAAAGGCAAATACCCTGACGCATAGAAAATCGCGAAATCGCTGCCCAGCGGGGGGCTGTGAAATGCTGCGGAAAAAACAAGTGTTAACAGTGTGATGGCCGCAACTGGTTCGATCACTGCCCAGAGATAACCGCCAAAAACCCGCCCCTCAGAGCTGGCCATTTCCCGCAGGATGAGGGCGGTGATCGAGCGGAAAGCGCCATATCGCTGCAATTCTTTCGTCCTCCGTTAGGCAATTGTTGGTGGTTGGAGAGGTAACGAAGAGGGGTGAAGATTCTCTTTAGGGGGGCAGGATGGTGCACTCTCTCGCAAATCGATCAGGAACGCCCGGAACCGCCCGCGTCTTGCCCGGGCCGCATGCGCCGCCGTCGCCCTTCGTTCCGCTCGCCCCGCCAACACCGGCAAAAGAGAAAATCCGATGGGCGATGCCCTTGGCCGCGCATTTGCACTTCCGCCATGCCCTGCTGCTCCTTTCCTTTCTGGCCCTCGTCGTGCTCCCCACGGCAATGGCGGGCTGGTATCTCTACACCCGCGCAAGTGATCGTTACGTGGCGCATCTCGGCTTCGCCGTGCGGGCCGAGGGGAAGGCCGCGCTCTCGGAGGGTATTCCCGCGCTCGCAGCCTTCTCCGGCACCAGTTCGAATGACAGCGCCATCCTCGAAGAGTTCCTCTTGTCCACCTCCATCGTGGAAAAGGTCGGCGCACGGGTGCCGCTCCTCGCGCTCTGG
Organism: Paracoccaceae bacterium; assembly: GCA_009922885.1. Lineage (GTDB taxonomy): Bacteria > Pseudomonadota > Alphaproteobacteria > Rhodobacterales > Rhodobacteraceae > UBA9554. Next base: position 3,756 of record RFUP01000179.1, on the reverse strand, counting down.
TCAGCCCCCCAGAATGATCCTCTGTTCGCGCTAGCCCCGGAGGCCGGGTTGGAGGATCAGGTGGCCTATTGGCGACGCATGGTTCGCTTCTCGACGCGGCACGGCAGCGGCTTGATTGGCGTGTCTGTCGCCGCCTTTTCGCCGGGGGATGCGGCCCTTATCGCGGAGGCCATCCGGATCGAAAGCGCGTCCTTGGTCAACAGGCTCTCGCAGCAGGCGAAGGAAGAAGCACTTCGCTCCAGCCGGGAAGAAAGCGAACGTGCGGCGTTTCGCCTGCGGGAAGCCCGCAAAGCCATGTCCGCCTACCGCGCAGAAAGCCGGATCATTGACCCCTCCGCCGATGTCGCCAGTGAAATGGGCGTTCTGGCCGATCTCCAGCAACGCCTGGCTGAAGAAACGGTTACTCTGGCCTTTTTGCAGAGCGATGCTGAAAGCCTGCGCACGGCGCGCAACGGCGATGTTTCCGCCGCCCGCATCGGGCAAACCAAAAAACGCATCGCCGTTCTCGAAGCGCGGATTGCGGCCGAACGCGAAAAGTTCGGCGGCGTCGCCAGCCGGGATTGTGCCCGCATTCTGGCCGCGTTCGAGGCCGTTTCCGTCGATCTCGAGTTTGCCGAACAAGCATATGTCGCCGCATTGGCGGCCGAAGAGGTAGCGCGGGCGGATGCTAGGCGGCAGGCAAGGTATCTTGCCGTCTATGAAGAGCCGATTGCGCCCGAAAGCGCCATCGCCCCCCGGCGCGCCTTGATGCTCGGCCTGATTTTCGGTGCCGCATTTCTTCTCTGGGCAGTTATTTCGCTGGCGGCCTATGGCCTAAGAGACAGGCTGTGAAACCAGATGATCACCTTTCTCAATGTCAATAAATCCTACCGCGCGCGGGGCACCAGGCAAACCGTGGCCCGGGATCTCACGGCGTGTTTTCCCGCAGGCCAGTGCCTTGGGCTAATCGGGCGGAACGGCGCTGGAAAATCGTCGCTCCTCAAACTCATGGCGGGCCTGATGCGGCCCGATAGCGGCGAAATACGCAGGCTAGGCCGGGTCAGCTGGCCGGTCGGATTTCAGGGCAGCTTTCACCCCGATCTGACCGGTGAGGAAAACGCGCGGTTCGTCGCCCGCCTCTATGGCCAAGACAGTGGCGCGCTCCTCGATTTCGTTCAGCGCTTTGCAGATCTCGGGCGCTACATGCGCCAACCAGTCCGGACCTATTCTGCTGGGATGCGCGCGCGCCTTGCCTTCGGTCTTTCCATGGCAGTCCCCTTCGATACCTATCTGATCGACGAGGTCACGTCCGTTGGCGATGCAGCCTTCCGCGACAAGAGCGAAGCGATGCTGGCGCAACGGATGGAAGGGGCAGGGGCCATCGTTGTCTCCCATTCTCTCGACCTCTTGCGGCGCATCTGCGGCCCCGGCGCCGTGCTCGAAAACGGCAGACTCTTCTTCTACCAACGCATCGAGCGCGCCATCGAGCACCACCAATACCTGCAGCGAGGTGAGTTGCCGCCATGGCTGCGCTGACGCCCGCAACTTCGAAACACTCTGGCTTGGCGAAACACGGTGCGCGAATATCCGTGTTGATGCCCACCTTGAACGGGAGCGCGTTTCTCCAAGAACAACTCGAAAGTCTGCTCGCCCAAACACGTCTTCCAGATTGCCTTCTGGTGTCGGATGATGGCTCGACGGATAGCACTTTGGCCTATCTTCACAGCTTCGCGGCGCGCGCTCCGTTTCGGGTGCGCATTTTGCGCGGCCCAGGGCGTGGGGCTGCCGCCAATGTTCTGAGCCTGATCTCCTCCGCCCCTCCGGGTGCCTTGGCGCTGTGCGATCAGGACGATGTCTGGATGCCAGAAAAACTCGCGCGCGCCCGCCGTGCCCTGATGGGCCTGCCGCGTGAAACGCCCGCGCTGTATGCTGGTGCCCGCATCGTCACCAATCGGAAACTCGCACCAAAAGGGCCAATTAAGGTCTATCCCTTCATGCCGGACTTCCCCTCCTCCTTGCGGCAAAATCCTGCTGCCGGAAACACAATCCTCTTGAACGGAGCTGCTGCGCGGCTGGCCCGTTTTGCCCTTCGCGATCTCGATACTATTCCTCCCTTCCATGACTGGTGGCTCTGCCAACTCGTTTTAGGATGCGGTGGAACGGCACTTCTCGATCCTGTGCCACAGGTGCTTTACCGCCAGCACCGCCATAACCTGATCGGCGCGGGTTTCGGTCTGCGCGCGGGGCTTCAGCGCCTTAAATGGTTGGTCGACGGCACCTATCACTCTTGGGCTTCAGCACAGGCGGATGCGTTATTTGCCTCCCGCAACCGGCTCACCCCCTTCGCCTACGAGCACCTTCAACAGTTCCGCACAGGCCAAATCACCCCCGAATATCTCAGCCGGAACCCATGGCTGCAAATCGCCCTGAACACCCTCCACGCCGCGAAGAGGAGGCGGGTAATCAATCGTTAAAATCTGCATCTTTGTTCATACCTTGGTCATGATTTCGCCCCTGCCTCGGGCGGCTCTCGGGCGAGTGTCCTCCGCAATGGAGGGTCACCATGCCAAAGCTGCAGTTCCGCGCCGCGCTTACATCACCGGGAATGCCCTATCTCGGGGGGCTATCTGCCTTCGAACTGGTCTTTCTCGGAACAGAGGCCATTCTTTACGCAGGCTCCAAAGCCTTTGGCGCGCTCACGGGTCTCACGCTCCGCGAGGGAGGCACCGCCCAATCGGTCGGAAGCTGGCTGGTGCCGGGGCGTGGCTCCGGGTTTCTGCTGGATGACATCGCGTGGATCACGCTCAACGGGCAATCCCGGCTTCTCGTCTCCGAAGCCGGCAGCGGCCATGTCGAAAGCTTCGCGATCTCCGCAAACGGGGCGCTGGGCAGTTCAATCTTCCTTTCGGCAAGCAGCTACTCCGGTGCCACCACGCTCCTCGCCCCCGCTGGAAACGGGCAACTCCTCATGGGCGCGATCGGCACCGAAGGGATAAAACGCTACATCGGCGTGCTCTCCGGCAACACCACCCTGGCGCAAACGGAAACCGACACACCGAAATCGGCACTTGCCGATGTCGCTGACATGATCGAACTGACCATCGGCAATGCCCGCTATGTTCTCACCGCCTCACAGGCAGAAGGCGCACTCTCCACTTTCCGGCTCGCGGCGGATGGCAGCCTCACCTTGGCAGACACCATCGGCGCGAAAGAGGGCCTCTGGATCGGCGGCCTCGACGGTATGGCCAGCGTCACTGTTCAAGGCACCACTTTCGCCGTCGTCAGCGGCATGCTCTCCAATAGCCTCACTGCGCTCAGAGTGAACGCACTCGGCGTGATGTATGTCACCGACCATGTGCTCGACAGCCTCGCCACTCGCTTCGGGCGCGTCGATGCCGTGGCGGGATTCTCGGCTTCCGATCGCGGATTTCTGATCGCAGGTGGCGGAGATGATGGCCTCTCCCTCCTTGAACTCCTGCCAGATGGGCGTTTCCTCCATCACCAAGCGCTCCCGCAGGTTACGGGCCAAACCCTCACCAACATCACCGCCATCACCACAGCGAAATTCGCCAGTGAAGTGCAGGTTTTCGTGGCCGGCTCGAACCACGGTCTCACTCAATTCTTCCTTGCCACCACCCATCTGGCCACCCCGATCACAGGCAGCGCCACCAACGATATCCTCACGGGGAGCGCCGCTGACGATCTGATCCTCGGAAATGACGGCAACGATACCATCGACGGCGGCGCCGGAGACGACGTGCTCTTCGCCCAAGGCGG
>RFUP01000178.1 GCA_009922885.1 Paracoccaceae bacterium | reverse complement strand
AATCTGCCGCCGTAGTCCTGCCGAAATACCGCGTTCAGGATATCGACGATGCCGAGGATTGGCAGCGCGCCGAATTCATGTTCGAAGCCATCAAGCGGATGGGCGAGGGCTAACACTCAGCCCAGCGCGTAACCCGCACCGCGCACCGTGCGGATCGGGTCTTCGTGCCCGTGAACCGTTAGCGCCTTCCGCAAGCGCCCCACATGCACGTCGACCGTCCGCGTATCCACATAGATGTCGCGCCCCCAGACCCGGTCCAAAAGCTGCTCTCGGCTCCACACCCGCCCGGGGCGCTCCATGAAGGTCGTAAGCAAGCGGAACTCTGTCGGCCCCAGTTTCAGCATCGCCTCGCCGCGCGTAACGCGATGGGTTTCGGCATCGAGCACGATATCCTGCCATTCCAGCCGCTCGCCCACCGTGACAGGCCGAGACCGGCGCAGATGCGCCCGTGCACGGGCCATCAATTCGGCCAGCGAATACGGCTTTACCATATAATCATCCGCCCCGGTTTCGAGGCCACGCACGCGGTCCACCTCTTCTGACCGCGCCGAGAGCATGATCACCGGCAAAGCACGCGTTTCTGTCCGCGTCTTCAAGCGCCGACACACTTCGATGCCCGAAAGCCCCGGCAACATCCAATCGAGAAGGATCAAATCTGGCGCCTCTTCCTCGACCAGCAGAAGCCCTTCCTCACCATCTCCCGCTTCCACAACCTCAAACCCTTCGGCTTGCAGATTATACGCGAGAAGAGCCCGCTGAGAGGGTTCATCCTCGATCAGCAGTACTTTGGGAACCAGTCCAGCCATCTCTTAGTCCTTTTGCACCTGCCCAAGCGCGGCATCGGTCGATGTCGCATCAGCTTTGGGGCGGTTTTCATCAGGGCGCTCGCCCGTCACAAGGTAAACCACTTGCTCGGCAATCGCCGTCACATGATCGCCCATCCGCTCGGTGTTCTTGGCGATGAAATGCAGATGCATGCAGGGCGTGATATTGCGCGGATCTTCCATCATGAAGGTCAGGAATTCGCGAAACAGCGCATTATACATCTGATCGATATCGTGGTCCCGCCGGATCACGTCTTTCGCCAAGTCCGCATCGCGCTGGATGAAAGCGTCAATCGCGTCCTTCAAAAGAAGCTGTACTTCGCGAGCCATCCGCCGAAGCGAGGCATGGGCCCCATTGATCGGCGGCAGTTCGGCCAGAACGCCCGTGCGCTTGGCCATGTTCTTGGCATAGTCCCCGATCCGTTCGAGGTTTCCGGCGACTTTCATCACTGAAAGCACCACGCGCAGGTCAATCGCCGTCGGGGCGCGCAGCGCGATCAGACGGGCACATTTGTCGTTGATGATTTCTTCCAGTTCATCAACAGCGCGATCCGCCTGCCGTACGGCCTGCGCCCGCTCTACATCGCGCTCATCCAAAGACCGTGCGGCCTCCAGAATGCCTTCTTCCACAAGTCCGCCCATGCGGATGATCTGGGCTTGAATGGCTTCGAGGTCGCGGTCGAAAGCGGAAACGATATGCTCTTTGGACATGGTAACTCCCTCAGCCGATCCGGCCGGTGATGTAGCTTTCAGTGCGTGGATCGACCGGATTGGTGAAGATCTGCTCGGTATCGCCATATTCCACCAGATTACCCAAATGGAAGAAGGCCGTCTTCTGGCTCACCCGCGCCGCCTGCTGCATCGAGTGGGTCACGATCACCACCGAATAGCTCTGGCGCAACTCGTCGATCAACTCTTCAACCTGCGCTGTCGCAATCGGGTCCAGAGCCGAGCAAGGCTCGTCCATCAAAAGCACTTCCGGTTCCGTTGCCACGGCACGCGCGATGCACAAGCGCTGCTGCTGGCCGCCGGACAGCCCGGTGCCCGGCTGGTGCAAACGATCCTTTACCTCTTCCCAGATCGCCCCGCGCCGCAGCGCGCGCTCGACAATCTCGTCAAGATCCGCCTTCGTGCGCGCCAGCCCGTGGATGCGCGGTCCATACGCCACGTTGTCGTAGATCGACTTCGGGAAGGGGTTCGGCTTCTGGAACACCATCCCCACCCGCGCCCGAAGGTTCACCGGATCCACGCGTTTGTCATAGATATCCTCGCCATCGAGCAGGATATCGCCTTCAACTCGGCAGATCGGGATCGTGTCGTTCATGCGATTGATGCAACGCAGGAAAGTCGACTTCCCGCAGCCCGAAGGGCCGATAAAGGCGGTCACGGTCTTGTCGAGGATATCAACAGACACGTCTTTGATCGCATGCGCTTCGCCGTAATAGACCTGCACCTTGCGGGCCGCGATCTTGATGTCGTTCTGGGTCACTGTCGTCTCCGAAATCTTCGCGTCGAACATCGGGTTTCCTATTCAGGATTACCAGCGGCGCTCGAAGCGGCGGCGCAGGAAGATAGCGATGGCATTCATCGCCACGAGGAACACGAGCAGAAGGATGATGCCACCCCAAGCCCGCTCATACCATGCCCCATCCGCACGCTGCGCCCAGATATAGATCTGTGCCGGCATGCCCACGTTCGGAGCAGTGAAGAAATCGCCGATACTGGCGATATCGGTTTGCACGAAGGCCACCATGCCAATCAGCAGAAGCGGTGCGGTTTCACCAAGGGCCGCAGCCAAACCAATGATCGTCCCGGTCAGAATACCCGGCATTGCCAAGGGCAAGACATGATGCAGAACCGACTGCATCCGCGATGCCCCGACACCCAGCGCCGCTTCCCGGATCGACAGCGGCACTGCTTTTAGTGCGGCCCGCGTGGCGATGATGATCGTCGGCAGGGTCATCAGCGAAAGCGCAAGCCCCCCAACCAGCGGCGCCGAGGCGCGCAGGGCTTCGATTTCCAGTTTGCCGCCACCGAATTGGATGAAGGCTGCCAGCGCGAGGATACCGAACACGATCGAAGGCACCGCCGCGAGGTTCGAGATATTGATCTCGATGAAATCCGTGAAACGGTTCTTTGGCGCGAATTCCTCAAGATAAATCGCCGCCGCAACCGAGATCGGTAAACACACACCCAAGACCACAAACATCATGGCCAGCGAGCCCAGCATCGATTGACCCATACCGGATTGTTCTGGCCGAACATCCGAAGCATCACTTCCCGTTATGAAAGTGAGGTTAAACCGTGTCTCGACGACGCCAACAGCCACCAGCGCATCGATCAGATCGAAATGTTCTGGGCGGATACCCTTATCGTCTTTCGAGCCTTCCCGCGTCACGCGGCCTTTCAGATAGCCATCCACCCGGCTCGATGCGGCAAACGTATAGCGCACTTCGGTGCCTTGATTGCCCTCATCGGCCAGCGCGAATTCCCGCAAGTTACCCGGAGCACCCGCCGAGATCATTTCCCGAAGTTCTTTAGGGGATTTCAGCTGTGTTTCGATCCCGCCCCGCTCAACTTCGTTCCAGAGCGCTTCCTCCAGCATTCCGCGATAGCCTGCGGTCTTCATCATGCTCTTTTCCGCTTTCGCCACAGCAGCAGGATCAAGGGTCAACGGCACAGTGATTTGCGTCTGGAAAAACGCAGGCGCACCGTTCATCACGATCTGCGACAACAGCACCACAAGGAAGAACAGCCCTGCGCCAATCGCAGCCAAACCATAGATCTTGAAACGGCTTTCGGCAGCGTTGCGCTTCGTTAGCTGGCTGTCGGCCACCAAAAGGGAACGTTTCTGGGGCACGCCGCTCATGTGTATTGCTCCCGGTATTTCGCCACAATTTTCTGGGCCAGCAAGTTGAGCCCCAGCGTGACGAGGAAAAGTGTTGTGCCGAGCGCGTAAGCCACCAGCACTTCAGGTTGGGTGAAATCGCTGTCACCCGTCAGCTGGCTCACGATCTTGGCGGTCACGGTTGTCATCGCCTCGAACGGATTGGCCGAAAGCCGCCCAGCCGCCCCTGCCCCGAACACGACGAGCATCGTCTCGCCGATCGCACGCGAAGCCGCCAGAATGATCGCGCCCACAATCCCGGGCAGCGCCGCAGGCAGCACCACCTGCCGGATCGTTTCCGAGCGCGTCGCACCTAGGCCATAAGACCCGTCACGCAGCGCTTGAGGAACCGCGTTGATAATGTCGTCCGACAGCGAGGAGACGAAGGGAATAAGCATGATGCCCATAACAAGCCCCGCCGTCATCACCGAAGACGCGCCCTGCATCCAACCCAACCCGCCAGAGCCGAACACCTTCAAGAGCATCGGCCCAACGGTCAGCAGCGCAAAAAGTCCGTAAACAATCGAGGGGATCCCAGCGAGAACTTCCAAAAGCGGCTTCACCGTATTGCGGAAACGCGGTGTCGCGTATTCCGCCAAATAGATGGCCGCGAAAAGCCCGATCGGAACCGCCACAGCAAGCGCAATTGCCGAGATGAAAAGCGTGCCCCACAAAAGCGGTAGAAGGCCCAAGGGTTGCATCGCCCCGCCACCCGAAGACGGCTGCCAGACTGTGCCGAACAGGAACTGGCTTGCAGGGTAGATACGGAAGAACTCAATCGTGTTGAAAATGAGCGCAAGGAAGATCCCCACTGTTGTCAGGATTGCGATCAGCGATGCCCCGATCAACAGCCCCCGCACGCTCGCTTCCACCGAATTCCGCGCGCGAAATTCGCCAGAAACCTGCCGCAGCGAGACGAAAAAACCGCCCAGCGCGACGAGCACCACAGCAACCACCATAAACAGATGGCCCGCCTGAACCATCCCCGCATAGCGCACCGCACCAGCCCCAACCACCGAGGCCGCATCATAAGGCGAAGTTCCGGTCTCGAGAAGCTGGGCCGCCCCCCGTTTGATCTCCGAAAGCTGGAGTGTGATCGCCCCCGGCTCCCCTTCCAACCCGGCACCAATCCACCATCCGATGACAGAAGGCTGTGCGGCCATCCAAAAAACCAAAAGCCCGAAGGCCGAGACGAAAGTCATCAAGAAAACATGCGCGCCGTAATAAAACGGCAGGGAATGCAATTTTCGCGCATCCCCCTGAACAGCACGGGTCGCTCGCGCCCGCCCCAGAAAGAAGCCTGCCATCGCGAATGCGAGCAGGCCTAGAACGATCCAAGACAAGGGCATAGGAACTCCGCGTCTGAAGAAGCGCGGGAGGCCGCCACGCGGCCCCCCGCTTTTGCATTACATATTCGAGCCGAGGGTCTTTTCTTCAGCCACAGCCGCTTGCGTTGCCGCCAGCTCCGGGTCAGCCACGAGGCCGTAAGCCGCGAGCGGGCCTTCCGCGCCAGCCACTTCATCAGCAACGAAGAACTCAACATACTCTTTCAGGCCGGGGATCACACCGATATGCGCTTTCTTCACGTAGAAGAACAGCGGACGCGACACCGGATATTCACCCTTGGCGATGGAGTCCGTGGTCGGGATCACGCCAGACATCGTTGCGACCTGCAGCTTGTCGGTGTT
>RFUP01000177.1 GCA_009922885.1 Paracoccaceae bacterium | reverse complement strand
CGCAGGCTGCCGCACAAAGGCACCACGGCGCGCTTCAAGCACGAGTAATCCTGACGCCGCCAACTGCTGGAACGCTTCGCGCAATGGCGTACGCGACACGTCGAAGCTATCCGCGAGGCGGATTTCATCGAGTCGCTCCCTGTCGGAGAATTCGCCCGTGACGATCATCTCCTCCAGTTTCGCTCTGATTTTATCGGCCATGCGTTCTGACATGTTTTGACGTTAATCCAAGGCTTTGTGTCTAGCAACTTCATTCTTGTATACAAAATCATTGACATAGCATTCCCACCCTCCCACAGTCTCGGCATTGCGGCGGGGAGACCGCATTATTCCAATGGGAGGAACAAAAATGAGCTTTAAGGCATTCGCAGCCGCAACCGCTCTGGCTGTATTCGGGTTCGGTGCAGCCGAGGCAAAAGAACTTCGGCTTTCGCACCAGTGGTCAACTGGTGACGTGCGCCACAAGGTCGCCGAGATGATCGCAAACGATGTTGCTGCGGCGAACGTCGATCTCGAAATCAAGATTTTCCCCTCGCAGTCGCTCTTCAAAGCCCGCGAGCAATACAACCCGCTTTCGCGCGGGCAAGTGGACATGATCGTCTACCCGCTGTCCTACTCTGGTGGCCAGCGCCCTGAATATAACCTCACCCTGATGCCGGGCCTCGTGAAGAACCACGACCACGCCGCGCGCCTGAACGAGTCCCCCTTTATGGCCGAGATCGAAAAGATCATGGCTGAAGACGATATCATGGTCCTCGTGCATGGCTATCTCGCAGGTGGTTTTGCCTCGACTGGCGAATGCATCACCCGCCCCGAGCACGTGAAAGGCCTCACCACCCGCGCGGCAGGCAAGTCCTTCGAGCAAATGCTCGCAGCAGCAGGCGCATCCATCTCTTCGATGGCCTCCTCGGAAGTCTACAACGCGATGCAAACCGGCGTTCTGCAGGCTGTGAACACCTCGTCTTCGTCCTTTGCGTCCTTCCGCCTGCAAGAGCAGGTGAAGTGCTACACCCCGGCTGGCGATGTGGCCCTGTGGTTCATGTATCAGCCCGTGATGATGACCAAATCCACCTTCGAAGGGCTCTCTGCCGAACAGCAAGCCGCGCTCACCGCAGCCGCCGAAAAGGCGCAAGCCTGGTATCTCGAACAGGCCAAATCGGAAGACGCAGCTTCGGTCGAAGTGTTCAAGGCCGCCGGCGTAACCATCGCCAACATGTCCCAAGATGACTTCAACGCTTGGCTCGCCGTCGCAAAAGACAGCGCCTACAAAGCGTTCACTGACGAAGTCCCGAACGGGCAAGCCCTGCTCGATATGGCGCTTGCGGTGGAGTAATCCACCCGTAGGGCCGGGATCACGAGGGGTGTCCCGGCCCTATCCTTTTCCATACGCCCAAATTCGGTCCTAGACGTAGTGGAGCCTCATTATGGCCACCCAATCTTCTGCCTCTGCTGCGCGCACTGGCAAAAACCCGATTCTCCGAGCCATCGCCGCACTTTCCACAGTATGCGGATGGACTGCCGCCCTGATGATCCTCGCCTCGGTCCTCATCACCTGCCAGATGATCTTCATCCGCTTCGTTCTGGGTGAATCGACGATCTGGCAAACCGAGGCCGTGATCTACCTCATGATCAGCGCCACGCTTCTCGGCCTTCCATACGTCCAGCTTCTGCGGGGCCATGTGAACGTCGACCTTCTGCCGATCTGGGCACGTGGCAACATCCGCAAAGGGCTCGCCATTCTTGTGCTTGCCACAACCATCGCCGTCATCGGCGTAATGACCTTCTACGCCTACGAAATGTGGCACTTCGCTTGGAAGCGCGGCTGGAAATCGGAAACGGTCTGGGCTGTCCGGCTCTGGATCCCCTACCTCGCCATGCCTTTGGGTTTCGGCCTCTACCTGCTCCAACTCTCGGCCGACCTGATGGCCGTCGTGTTTGGCATCGACAAGCCCTTCGGACTGGAGGAAAACTGATATGGATCCGCTAAGCCTAGGCCTCCTCGTCGCTCTCATCACCATCATCGTTCTCTTCTCGGGCGTCTCCGTCGCCTCTGGCCTTCTGATCGTCTCGGCAGGCTTCCTGCTCGTGTTCGACGGAATGCGATCACTCGAACTGATGCCCGAGATCTTCTTTGGCAAACTCAATTCCTTCGCTCTTCTGTCGATCCCAATGTTCATCATCATGGGAGCCGCGATCTCCTCGACCCGTGCGGGAGCAGACCTTTACGAGGCGCTCGAACGCTGGCTCACACGCGTCCCCGGCGGCCTCGTCATGTCCAACTTGGGCGCCTGCGCGCTCTTCTCGGCCATGTCCGGCTCCAGCCCGGCAACCTGCGCCGCCATCGGCAAGATGGGCATCCCGGAAATGCGCAAACGCGGATATCCTGATGCAGTCGCCTCCGGCTCCATCGCCGCAGGTGGCACGCTCGGCATCCTGATACCTCCATCCGTGACTATGATCGTCTACGGCATCGCCACTGAAACTTCGATTGGCCGCCTCTTCCTCGCGGGCGTCGTTCCGGGCATCATGCTCGTCGGCCTCTTCATGGCTTGGTCGATCTATGACACTTGGCGCAACGGCTCGGCGCAGGTTCTCGCCCAGCGCTCGTACACACTGAAAGAACGCCTCGAGATCCTGCCCCGCGTTATCCCGTTCATCATCATTATCTTCGGCGTCCTCTACGCCATGTATGGCGGCATAGCGACGCCCTCGGAAACCGCTGCCGTCGGCGCGCTTCTTTGCCTCGTGATTGCCATGGTGATCTACCGCTTGTGGTCGCCCCGCAAACTCTGGACGATCCTCTCGGACAGCACGCGCGAATCCGTGATGATCCTCTTCATCATCGCGGCCGCTGGCGTCTTCTCCTACATGCTCTCTTCGCTCTTCATCACGCAGTCCATCGCACAATGGATCAGCGAGCTTGATGTGAACCGCTGGGTGCTCATGGGGGCGATCAACGTATTCCTCTTGGTCGCGGGCTTCTTCCTCCCGCCTGTTGCCGTGATCCTGATGGCAGCACCGATCCTGATGCCCATCATCATCGCCGCCCAGTTCGACCCCTATTGGTTTGCTGTCGTGCTCACCATCAATATGGAAATCGGCCTGATTTCTCCACCCGTGGGCCTGAACCTCTACGTGATCAACTCCATCGCGCCTGACATCCCACTGAAAACGATTCTGAAAGGTTCCTTGCCCTATGTGGGCTGCATGGTGCTGGCCATCATCATCCTCTGCTTCTTCCCTTCCATCGCAACCATCCTCCCAGATCTTGTCATGGGACCCGTTCAATGACGCTTGGCTGGGCCCTAGGCGATCTCCTGACCACACTCTTCGAACGCCGCCTCGACCGCGCCGTCTCGGGGAGCACCGAACCCCTCCCGGAGATGTGCCACGCGCTTCTCTCGGGGCGCGGCGAGGTCTCGGGTATGAAACTCGCCCAGCAAGTCTTGGCGCGCTATCAGGCAGGGTCGACGGAAGAGCGGATCAGCTTCTTTACCTTCCTCGCGGAAGAGATGGACGTGGATCCGGAAAAAGTCGCGGAAGCCGCACGCGTTTATGCAGAGAACCCGGACGCCTCCAATCTAGAAGCACTGCTCGTGGTCTCAGAGCCCCCCCGGCAGGAACTTCTGCGCCGCTTGAACCAAGCACCGGGCGGCACTGCGGCCCTTGTGTCAATGCGCGTCGATCTGATGCGAGCCGCCAAAGCCAACCCGTCACTCGAACGCGTCGACCTCGACTTCCGCCACCTCTTCGCAAGCTGGTTCAACCGCGGCTTTCTGGTTCTGCGCCGGATCACTTGGGAAAGCCCTGCGAATATCCTCGAAAAGATCATCCAATACGAAGCCGTTCACGAAATCCACAGCTGGGCCGACCTTCGCCTCCGGCTCGAACCGCCAGATCGCCGCCTCTTCGCCTTCTTCCACCCCGCAATGCCGGATGATCCGCTGATTTTCGTCGAGGTCGCTCTCACACAAGGCGTGCCAGGAGCCATCGGCCCCATCCTCACGCAAGACCGTAGCCCACTCCCCCCCCAGAATGCCGATACGGCTGTCTTCTATTCAATTTCCAACTGCCAATCCGGCCTCCGCGGCATCTCCTTCGGCAACTCCCTCATCAAACAAGTGGTCGAAGTTCTGGCCCGCGATGTTCCCGGCCTCAGCCGATTTGTCACGCTCTCGCCAATCCCCGGCTTGTCCGACTGGCTGAAAGAGCAAGAAGGCGCCACGAGCCTTCTCGGCACCGAAACGCCCGACCCCGAAAAACTCCGTAAACTCGCGGCGCATGCAGGCGCGGATTTGTCACCGAAAGGGATGAAACAGTCCTGCGGGGCAATGGTGAATTACCTCTACGAAATTGCCCGCGTCGAAACCAACCACGAGGCCTACGCCCGCTCCCGGAACGTCGCTGCCTCCAAATCCGTACAAGCGCTCGCCAAAGAGCCGCGTGGCAAATGATCAGGGAAATACAGCCATGACGAATGTCCTTTTTGATGCCCTTTTCGCCCCTCTCGCGGGTCGGCCCACCGATTTCCTGATCCGCCCAGACGGGGCCCGCTTGTCTGGCTCGGCCTTCCTTGCATTGGTTCACCAAGCTGCAAACGCGCTTGTCGCGTCAGGCGTCCAACCCGGAGACCGCGTTGCCGTCCAGATCGGCAAAAGCCCGATGGCCCTTGCAGTTTACGGTGCCGCCGTCGCCGCTGGCGCGATTTTTCTACCCTTGAACACTGCTTACACCGCTGATGAGATCGACTACTTCGTCGGCAACGCCACCCCCCGCGTCTTGCTCTGCGACGCAACTAAAGCCGAAAGCCTCGCTCCCGTCGCCGAACGCCACGGTGCCAAGCTGCTCACGCTCAACGAAGATGAAACCGGCAGCTTCGCAGAGCTCTGCGCGTCGCAATCCTCAGCCTTCACTGCCGTATCGCGCTCAGGCTCAGACCTCGCCGCCTTCCTCTACACTTCCGGCACAACCGGTCGCTCGAAGGGCGCGATGCTCAGCCACAGCAACCTCCTGTCGAACGCCCAGACACTCGCCAGCGAATGGCGCTTCTCGGAAAATGACGTCCTCTTACATGCCCTGCCGATTTTCCACACGCACGGCCTCTTCGTTGCCTCGAACGTGATGCTGCTGTCTGGCGGTTCGATGATCTTCCTGCCGGGCCTCAACATGGATGCCATGATCCGCTGGATGTCTGAGGCGACCAGCATGATGGGCGTCCCCACCTTCTACACCCGCCTTCTGGCCGACCCGCGCTTCACCAAAGAACTCACGGCCCATATGCGCCTCTTCATCTCCGGTTCCGCCCCGCTCTTGGCCGAAACCCATGTCGAATTCGAAGCGCGCACAGGTCACCGTATCCTCGAACGTTACGGTATGACCGAAACCAATATGAACACCTCGAACCCCTATGAAGGCGAACGCCGCGCGGGCACCGTAGG
>RFUP01000176.1 GCA_009922885.1 Paracoccaceae bacterium | reverse complement strand
ATGGCTCGGCAAGGCGGGACGCTCGGCGGGCACGATGAAACGCTATCAGCCCGTGATTGGCGGCTTTCTGGCTTTCCTCGGCGAGCGTAGGGCGGCGGCTAGCGTGGGAAGCGTGACGGGATTGGAAATCACCCGTTTTCGTGATGCCGAAGTGGCGGCGGGAAAGACTGCGGGAACTGCCAATCTCGCGGTGAAGATTCTGCGGGCAGCTTTCGAGCAGGCGCGGCGGCTCGGCTTGTCGCTCGCAAACCCCGCCGACGGAGTGACGATGCTTCCCGAAGCGGACAGCGACGAGCGCATCCCGTTCGAGCGGGCGCAGGTTTCGGCTTTGCTGGCGGTGGCGGGTGTGGAGTGGAAGGGGATGATACTTTTCGGCTATCACGCAGGAATGCGCTTGAACGATGCGGCGATGCTCACGTGGGAGAACATCGACCTCGGCGCGGGACGGCTCACTTTTCGCGACCAGAAAACGAGCAAACGGAAGAAAGGCCGCGCAAAGGAAACGGCCCTCTGCTTACATCCCGACCTTGTGACGTATCTGGAATCGCTTCACGCAAGCGACGATCCGCACGCGCCGTTGTTTCCCTCGCTTCATGGCAAAAAGAGCGGCAGCGGCGGCGGACTCAGCAACGCTTTCAATCGCATCATGGAGAAGGCTCGCATTCACGCTCCGAAGGGCGAAAAGAAAACGGGCAAGGGGCGGCAGTTCCGGCAACTCGGCTTCCATTCCTTGCGGCACACAATGATCTCGAACCTCGCAAATGCCGACGTTTCCGCCGACGTGCGGAAGCAGTTTGCCGGACATTCGAGCGATGAAGTTCATCGCCGATACACGCATCTCGAACTCGAAACACAACGGCGGGCGATTGCTCGCATTCCAAGCATCCTACAATAAACATGAAACGAAAGCCCACGGTTAAACCTGTTAAATCCGACTCCGACAAAGAAAAGGAGGAACTCGACGGAATGCCGCACTCGCAAATCGGACCTCACCACGTCTCCTATTGGATTGCGCGGCGTGTTCCCGTTAGTGAACGTCCGAAAGTGACGGCGATGGAATTGGCATCCCTCGTGGTCGAATCGGGGCGGGAGCTAGCAAATTACGCCGAGACTGCGCGGCTGTGCCTTAACCTTGTTTGGGAATGCGCGGCCATCATTTCCGAGCAGAAATCGAGTTTGCCCGAGTTTGATGCGCGACTTGCGGCGCAGACTCGGCAAGAAGAGTTACGTGCGCGCTACACAGACACGAGCAAACCTCCGATGGGACACGAAGAGTTTATCCGTGCGCTCAATATACCAAAAGACGGACTGATACTTGTCCGCAACGGGTCAAGGGTCAAAGGAAAGGAACTTTTTCGCGCATACGTCAGGGAGCACAAGCTCCGCTTAGATTTGCCGTTCATCGAAGAGAAAGGATGGTTTGATCGGGAAGAGGCGATGTATTGCACGATTGGCTTTCGGGAGTGGTATAAAGAAAGGGTTACAGCGAACAAGGTGCGGACCCGCAAAAATCTCAATAAATAGTCTTGCACGGCTGTTCTCGCGAGAATCTGCGATTTGCGATTTCCGTCGCTCGATTTGTGGAAAAGTGAGTGCGATGCCGTGAGGCGGAACGGACCTCCGGCCTAGTGTTTTCGTTCATTGTGGAGCATTAGGGGGTGCGATTTGCACCCCGAACGTGGCGACGCCGTAGAAGCGTAAGGTGCCCCTCGTCATGCACCAAGCACATAGAAATACAACTGACAATGGAAGTCCGACTTCCCCGGCAGCAAGCCCGGCCCAACTTGCGAAGGCACGCATTCAGCGTGAAGTGAACGAGCGGCTCGGGGAGTCGCAGAGCGGCTTGCCCGTCTGGATTCGGCCACCGAAGGGCGGCACGGAGCGATTCAGCGGCTTTTCACGCAGCAAGCTCTACGAACTCGCCGACAAGCGGCTAATCCGTTCCGTATCAATTCGCGAACCCGGCGCGGTCAAAGGCACTCGCCTTTTCAATCTGCAAAGTATTCTCGGCTACATCGAAAGCTGCGAAGCCGAATCTCTCGCGAAAACGGAGGTGCGGAAGTGAACGCCGAAAACAAAAGAGCCTGCCCCGGCAATCCGGTAGCAGGCAGCTCAGGCGAGCTGGATTCTTCTAGGCTATCAGCGGCGGATTTGCAAGCAGCAACGCACCCGCATCTTCAAATCACGCGGCTTGCCATGAGGCTCACGAAGTCCGAAGCGCGGGAGCTAATCGAAGACTTATTTCAGCGGCATCCCGGCTTGCGGCAGGAACTCGCACAATCGGAAACGGAGGTGCGGAAGTGAACCTCGACGACGCAAAGCACGCGCTCCGCATACCCGACGTGTGGGCGCATCTCAACTTGCCGGGAGACTGCCGGAAAAACCCCTGCCATTCGCCATTCTACGAACGAACGAGCAAACCGTCCTTTTCGGTTTTCAATGATGGCCGCGCATTCAATGACCTCCGCACCGGGCAACGCGGCAGCGTGATTGATTTCCTAATGCTCGCAACGGGACTTTCACGGCAGGCGGCTTGTCAGAAAGTCATGGAACTTGCAGGCGGCGGGAAGTGGGATGCAACCGCGCCGACACGGCGACCGGCACCGGCACCGCAGGCACGCAAAAAGCCCGAACTCCCGCCGATGGATAACGGGACGGAAAGCGAAATGCGGCAGCTTGCAGAACTTCGCAGCCTCGACTTTCGGGCGGTATTCCTCGCACGCAGCCTCGACCTTTTGCGCTTTGCAAATCTTCGCGGGCATCGGGCGTGGATTGTGACCGATGGCGACGGATTCAACGCACAGGCTCGCCGACTCGATGGCAAGCCGTGGGAGCATCTCGACGGCGCAAAGTCATTCACCTTGCCCGGATGCTGGGCAGGCTTTCCGCTTGGCGCGGCACAGGCAGAAAACTACCCCGCAGTAATGTTGTGCGAAGGCGGACCCGATTTCCTCGCGGCTTTCCACTTCATCGTGAGAGCGGACAGACTCGCCGACGTTTGCCCCGTGGCGATGCTAGGCGCAAATCAGCGCATCCACGAAGCTGCACTGCCAATGCTCGCGGGAAAGCGTGTGACCATATACGCACACGCCGACGACGCAGGGAAGCGCGGAGCGGAGCGGTGGTTCGCGCAACTTCACGGTATCGGCGCAACGGTGGAAAAGTTCGATTTCACCGGACTCCGAAAAGCCGACGGCTCACCCGTTAAGGACTTAAACGACTGCACGCAGATTCACCCCGACGACGCGGCGGAATTGGAGGACTTTTTGCCATGAGCAACAGCCGCAAAACACTAATGCAACCGCCGACGGCGACGGACTCCACGGCAGACACTCAGCTCGAAACGCACGAGCACGCGAAGCCCTTCCCGACTCACTGCTTACCGCCAAAGGTGCAGGCGATGGCGCGGGCGATAAGCACAACGGAACGAGTCCCCGAAACCCTGGCAGGCGTTTGCGTGCTCGGCTTTCACTCAGCATCCATCGGGAAGGGATTGCAAATCCAGTCCGGCCCGGAGCGGCTCACACGCGGAAATCTCTACATTCTCGCCAGTGCGGAGAGTGGGAGCGGAAAGAGCGAATCTTTTCGGCACGCTGCAAAGCCGTTCATTGAGATTGAGCGTGATTTGTTGGAAACGTGGCGCACCTCGGCCCTTCCTCAATTGCAGGCGGAGCACGACATGCTCAAGGAGGAAATCGATACGCTGAAAAAGTATGCGAAAAAACCAAACAGTGAGCGCGATGAAATCAAATCGAAGCTCGCGGAAAAGATAGCAGAGATGGAAGCGGTGAAGCTCAAGCTGCACGCACCTCGACTAAGCACGGAGGACGTGACCGTTGAGCAGCTCGCCGTCATGCTATCGCGGCGTGGCGAATCACTCGCCAGCTTGTCGGCAGACGCCGGTTCGATAGTGAACAACCTTCTCGGGAAGTATAACAAGACTAAGCGAACCGATGAGAGCATCTACTTGAAGTCATACAGCGGCGACTTTTGCCGGGTGGATAGAGTCTCGGCGGAGCCTGTCTGTCTGCAATCGCCATGCTTGTCGGCACTCTGGCTCACACAGCCCGATAAGGTGGACTCGCTTCTCGCGGAGCGCAGCCTCTCCGATGGCGGTTTGATTCCGCGAATGCTGATTTGCCACACCCGATGCGAACCGCAGCCAATCAACGAAGCCCCGCAGCCAATCCCTGCAAACGTAACGGCGGAGTATCGCGCACTGATTCGCGGACTCCTCGAAACGTATCGGCTCGCCAGCGAACCGCACACGATATTCCCAACGGCGGAAGCAAAGCGGGCACTGGATGAGCATTTCAACGGCATCGTGGCGCGGCGGAAAACCGACTTGCACGACGTGAGCAGCTACGCGGCCCGATGGAACGAGCAAGCGTGGCGGATTGCCGTTTGCCTGCACGCGGCGACATGGGGAAAGCAGGCTCACGAGCAGACGGTGGAACTCGACACCGTTAAAAATGCAATCGCCCTTGCCGATTGGTTTGCACAGCAGCAACTCGAAATCCTTTTCGGAGTCCGTGCAAAAGGGCGGAGGGCAAAGCGGGATGAGGTGCTCGAACTTCTCGCCGATAAGCCCGAAGGCATACAGGCGAGCGACGTTTACCGGGCGAGGATTGTGTCCAACTCGGAAGCAGCTCACGCATTACTGGCGCGACTGGAATCCGAAGGCGACCTTACTGGCACCGACTCGAAGCCGACTGGCGGCGGACACGTCACCCGAACTTTCACCCGCAAAAAGGCGTGAGTGTGGCAATAGACCCCTGTGCAACTCGTGCAACTCGTGCAAGACGGCAGCGAGTTGCACGTCTTGCACGTCTTGCACAGGGATATCCCGACGATACCCCCCCCGATAAATATTTTCTTTGGATGCCTTAAGGAAAGCCGTCCTCCTTTCTCCGACCTCTTTTCTATTATTGGGTAAAAATCCAGTTTTACGCCTATGAGCAAAACAGCAGCAAACCACGCAGCCCTTTCCAGAGCCCTCGGAGTATCCCGGCAGAGTGTCTGGAACTGGCGGAATGATGCGCGTATCTCCCCGCACTTACCGGGCAAAGGCCCGAACGGGCACGACGTGGAGCAATGGCGGCGGGTGATGCTTCGATTCAATCTCCGCGATTGTCGCGCCGATATACCCGGCCCCGATGGGAAATCGCTCAACGACTATCGATGCGAATTGCTCGCGGAAAAGGTGCGGCGGCTCAAAGTGGAGAACGACATTGCAAGCCGGAAAGCCGTCCTTGTGGCAGACCTCGAACGGCATCTCGGAACTTTGCTTTCCGCAATCATGCAAATCGCCGAAGCACTACCCGACCGGATAGCCCCGATGATCCAAGGACTCACCGACAGGAACGAAATTGCCCGCATCATCCGTGAGGAATTGAACGCGATGCTCGGCCCGCTCGAAATCGCGAACTTCGACAAGGCAGTTGAGACGATGCCCGAAGA
>RFUP01000175.1 GCA_009922885.1 Paracoccaceae bacterium | reverse complement strand
TCGATACGCTCCATGATGAGCGCGCGTTCCGCTTCGGGGCAGGCGGCGATATAGGCGCGGCCCATCGCGGAGCGGGCCAGCGAAATCCGCGAACCCACATCGAGTTGCAGCGAGATCATGCCCTTCTTGGCGCGCGCGGCGGCAATATAGGTCATGGTCATGTCATCGCGCCCGCCCAATGCCACAAGCACGCCATCGCCGCAGTCATCCGCCAGATGTTGCATATGCACCTGCGCCGTGTCGCGCACACGCATGCCGCCCAAGCAGGCATAACCCAAGGACAGAACCGGCACCCCCATGCGGTAACGCCCCGTGCCTTCGTCATAGACGAGGTAGCCCAGTTTCAGGAGTGTGTAGGTCAGGCGCGAGACGGTGGAGTTCGGCAACCCCGTGCGTTCGGCCAGTTCCCGGTTCCCCAAGCCTGCCTTGTCGGTGGGGGTGAAGGCGCGCAGGATATCGAGGCCGCGATGCAGCGCCGTGACAAACTGGCGATCACCATCTTCGCTTTCCGGCGTTTCGACAGCGGGATCGGAGGCGCGTTTTCTCATCTCACGGTTCCTTCGGGTAAACGGGCGGGGGTGTACGGCAGGCAGGGCTTACGGGTCAAGATGCCTCCCCTGCGGCTTTTCTGCGGTCTTCTTCCTGCAACACCCGCCAGAGCACCTTTCCCGCGCCCGATTTCGGCAGGCTATCGGTGAACACGATAGAACGCGGGCATTTATAGGCGCTCATCTGGGTGTGGCACCAGTCGATGATTTCCTGCTCGGTCACGCGGCCCTTGGCGGTGGGCGTAGGCACCACATAAGCACGCACGCTTTCGCCTCGGCGCGGATCGGCGGTGCTGATCACGCAGGCTTCCGCGATGTCGGGATGGCGGAACATCAGGGCTTCCACCTCGGCAGGCCAGACCTTGTAGCCCGAGGCGTTGATCATCCGCTTCAGGCGGTCGACCATGAAGAAATAGCCGTCTTCGTCGATATAGCCCAAGTCGCCCGTGCGGAAGAATGTGCGCCCGTTCCGTTCGAAGAACACCTCTGCCGTGGCCTCGGGGCGGTTCCAATAGCCAAGGAAGACTTGCGGCGCGGAAGTAACGATCTCACCCACCTCGCCTTGCGGCAGTTCTTCCAGCGTTTCGGGATTGACGATAAGGCTCGCCACGCCCTGCACTGGAATGCCGAGGCATTGGCGTTTCGGGCGATGCACGGGGTTCACATGGGTGCCCGCGATGGTTTCGGAAAGCCCGTAACCCTCAACGTAATCAAGCCCCGTGTATTGCTTCAGCTTCGCCGCAATCGCTTCGGGCATCGCCGCGCCGCCGCCGCCGATGGCCTTGAGCGAGGAGAAGTCATAACTCGCCACATCGGGGTCGTTCACCATGTCGATCGCCATGGTGGCAATCGAGCGCCAACGCGTCACGCGGTAGCGGCGGATCAGATCGGCGGCATGGCGACGATCCCAGCGGGTGAGGATCACTATCGTGCCGCCCGAGATCAGCGACCCGTTCATGCCCACCTGCATCCCCGTCACATGGAACATCGGCAGGGTGGCGAGGTGCACATCGGTTTCATCGGCGGATTGCCATTGGAGGCCACCCACCAGAACCGCCATCGTGGTGTAATGCGAATGCATGCAGCCCTTCGGCGCTCCTGTGGTGCCAGAAGAATAGGGCAGCACTGCGAGGTCATGCGGCTCTGCCGTGGCGGGGCCGGGGGTGTGGCCTGCGGCGATTGCGGCTTCCCATGTGGTCAGGCGCGGGTCGGTGATCTGGCCGGAGTTGAGATCGGCGATGCCTGCGGGCAGGGGAATACAGTCGGCAGGATCAGCGGCCTCGGCATAGGTCGCAACCGCAAGCGCCGTGAGGTGAGAGTCGAGAAGGGGCAGCGCGAAGGGCAGAAGTTCCTGCCCCGCCAGCATCACCTTGGCACCCGTATCGGTGGCCAGATGCAGAAGCTCTGCCTCGCGACTCATCGGGTTCACCGGAACCACAACCGCATCGGCGCGCAGGATCGCGTGGTAGCCTTCGACGAATTGCGGGCTGTTCTGCATGAAAAGCAGCACCCGATCGCCCTTCGCCACGCCTTGTGCCTGCAACCAGCCCGCCAGCGCCTCGATCCGTGCCCAGAGCGCGCCATAGGTGGTTTCCCGGCCATGATAGATCAGCGCCGTCCGCTCGGGAAACCGTGCCACGGCCTCGGCTACGGCAGAAGTCAGCGTTTGCGGTTCCATCACGAGATCATGCGGAACGTGGGGCGGCCAGTGTTGATAATGCAGCGGCGCGGCCATGGATCAGGCGCGCCCCCAATGGTGGCTGTTCGGCATGGTTATTCCTCCCCTTTCCAAGCAGGTTACACAAAGCAGCCCATGGATCAACAGTTTCGGAATATCTTTCCGCAAAGCGGGATTGGAAGGGTTGTTCTCATCCCCCGTGAATGGGGGTAGAAGAGCGCGACGATATCCGGAGGCCCCTATGTCCATTGCACCTGTAGAGATGATCCCCGCCGATTTGCGCCCCGTTCTGGCCGCGCTATGCGCCGTAGGCCGCGACGTGGCGAACGTGATCGCGAAAGGGCCCTTGGGGCAATCCCTTGCCGCCGCTGTGGGCGAGAACGCAGGCGGCGACGGGCAGAAGGCGCTCGACGTGATCGCGGACGAGATGTTCGCCTCCGCCTTGGGCGCGGCAGGCGTGCGCTGGTATGCCTCCGAAGAGCAGGACGACGCGCTCGAACTGAACCCGTGGGGGGGCTACGCGCTGGCCATCGACCCGCTGGATGGCTCGTCGAACATCGATTGCAACGTCTCCATCGGCACGATCTTCTCGGTGCTACCCGCCGAAGTCACCTCTGAGGCAAGTTTCCTGCGCCCGATGAACGAGCAGATCGCGGGCGGCTACATCATCTTCGGGCCGCAAACCGCGCTGGTCGTCACGTGGGGCGAAGGCGTGGAGATGTTCGTGATGGACCCCGCCTCGGGCACCTTCACCCATGTGCCGGGCGAAATCGAGATTCCCGCTTCCACCAAGGAATACGCCATCAACGCCTCGAACCGCCGCCATTGGCCCACGCCCGTGCACAGCTATGTGCAAAGCTGCGAAGCCGGAGACACAGGCCCCCGCGCCAAGAATTACAACATGCGCTGGGTGGCAAGCCTCGTGGCCGAAACCCACCGCATCCTCTCGCGCGGCGGCGTGTTCCTCTATCCGGGCGACGCGCGCAAAGGCTACGAACAGGGCCGCCTCCGCATGCTCTACGAATGCGCCCCGATAGCCTTCCTGATCGAACAGGCAGGCGGCCAAGCCACCAACGGCCGCACCCGCGTGCTCGACCAATCCGTCGACCGCCTCCACATGCGCACCCCCTTCGTCTTCGGGGCAGCGGAAGAAGTGGCGGAAGTGAAGCGGCTCTGGGGGTAAGGGCCGCACCCGTCCGCGGGTGGGCGCGCTCTATCAAAAGCTTGGCGCTTAATGGTGCCAAGTTCCTCCAACGGTTTTCTCGTACGCAACGGCGCAAACGCGCCCGCCCATAGGGGCGGACGGGCGCGGCCCGGGCCGCTTCGCGGCTGTTCCGGGCGGGGCTAGATTTTTGCCTCGGCGCTCACCATTTCAATTTTTTGGTGTGGTGCGGAGCAAGTTATGGAACTTCGATATTCAATTAATCTCGTTGGTCACGATGAATGGATGGAAAGTGGTTATTCGCTTGATCGTGCTAAAGGGGACGTGATTACCAAAGACGGCGAGTTTATCGGTCGCTGGCGCGTTGCAGAGTATGATCCGGCTTCAGACGACGCTGGAGGAAAATATGAATTCTTTGAAGACGGGCATATAATTCCAAAGTTCGTTGAAGGTTTTGCTTTCCTCGACTTCAGAGGTAGCCGAGGCCTAGCAATGACCAAATTGCTGGATTCCATAGGGGAATGGCACGACAAGCACGGTATCTAGGCTAGGTTCAATCTTGCCCGCCCACTTCAGCTCTCTGCGGGCGGACGGGCGCGGCCCGGGCCGCTTTGCGGCTGCTCCGGGCGGGGGCTTGCGCCCATTTGGCGCGTGGGGCGCAGGTAAGGCACTCCCCCCTACCCATCCGCGCCAAACTCCGCTAGAAGCCGCCTGAACCCCAGACATTAGGAGTGACCCATGGCCCTGATCACCCTCCGCCAGCTTCTCGACCATGCCGCCGAGAACGATTACGGCGTGCCCGCTTTCAACATCAACAACATGGAGCAGGGCCTCGCGATCCTGAAGGCGGCGAAGGCCGTAGACGCTCCGGTGATCCTGCAAGCCTCGCGCGGTGCGCGCAAATATGCGGGCGACGTGATGCTGAAGCACCTCATTCTGGCGCTCTCCGAAATGTTCCCCGAGATCCCGCTCTGCATGCATCAGGATCACGGCAATAACGACGCCACCTGCCTCTCCGCGATCAAGCACGGCTTCACCTCGGTGATGATGGACGGCTCGCTCGAAGAAGACATGAAGACGCCCGCCTCCTACGATTACAACGTCGAGATCACCGCCCGCGTCACCAAAGCCGCCCATTGGGTGGGTGCTTCGGTGGAAGGCGAATTGGGCGTTCTGGGGTCGCTCGAAACCGGGATGGCCGGCGAAGAAGACGGCTCCGGTGCAGAAGGCGTGCTCGATCACTCGCAACTCCTGACCGACCCCGATCAGGCGGTGGATTTCGTGAAGCGCACTAAGGTGGACGCGCTGGCGATTGCCTGCGGCACCTCGCATGGCGCCTACAAGTTCACCCGCAAGCCCGATGGCGAAATCCTCGCGATGGATACGATCCGCAAGATCCACGAGAAGCTGCCGAACACGCACCTCGTGATGCACGGCTCGTCTTCGGTGCCGCAATACCTGCAGGACCTCATCAACGCCTATGGCGGCAACATGCCCCAGACCTACGGCGTGCCGATCGAAGAGATCGAGCGCGGCATCAAGATGGGTGTGCGCAAGGTGAACATCGACACCGACAACCGCATGGCGCTCACGGGCACCTTCCGCAAAGTGGCGATGGAGAACCCCTCGGAATTCGACCCGCGCAAGTTCCTCGTTCCGGCGATGGAAGAGATGGAAAAGCTTTGCCGCGACCGTTTCGAGCGCTTCGGCACGGCGGGCAATGCCTCGAAGATCAAGGCGATTTCCATGGACGACATGGCCGTGGCCTATGGCAAGGGCAAGCTTGATCCGGTGGTCGCATAATGGCTGGAAAAACGCTGATCGCGCCCTCGATCCTCTCGGCGGATTTCGCCAATTTCGGGCGCGAGATCGAAGCGGTGGAAGCACAGGGCGCGGACTGGATCCACGTTGACGTGATGGATGGGCATTTCGTGCCCAACCTCACCTTCGGCCCGCCGCTCTGCAAAGCCATCCGCAAGCACATCAAAACCGTGATGGACGTGCATCTGATGATCGCGCCCGTTGATCCCTATATCGAGGCCTTCGCCGATGCGGGCGCGGATTACCTGACTGCGCATGTCGAAGCGGGCCC
>RFUP01000174.1 GCA_009922885.1 Paracoccaceae bacterium | reverse complement strand
GGCCCGCTCACGCGCCAAAGCCTTCGCGGCATTACTGGTTTCAAGAACTTCAGCAGACCATGCACCCGTGTAGGGCACGCGATCTGTTATGCCCTTCTTGGGAAAGCAGGCGTTCGATTTGATGTTGAACGTGAACGCTTTGCATTGCGGCTGAGAAAGGCAGGTGCGCTCGCAGGAGGCATAGGTCGTGTCGAAGAGGGCTTGCAGATCGGCACCGTAGAAATCGACGTCCTTTGTCAGAACAAGCCTGCGATCCGGGATTTCCCCGTCCGCGTGAGCGAAACCAAAAGCGGAAACAACAAACAGACAGGCGAGAGCCAGCGCACGCATGAGAAACCCTTTCGAACAATAGGCCCATGCTGACACGCGGCACCCCATCCGCCAATCCCTTTGAGGGTATGGATTAACGTATCTTTCACCACCCTCGCGGTAGCTCTTGGGCACTCCAAAGACGGAATCGCCCATGAACGCTCTGGCCAACAAGCTTGCAGAAGAACGCCGCGCCCGACTGGCCGCAGAGCGCCTCTTGGAATTGAAGCAATCCGAGTTGCAGGCGGCGAATCGCAAGTTGGGCCGCCATGCGATGCAGCTTTCGGAGGAAATCTCGCAAACCCGCGCGGAGGTGGAGACCGTGCGGGACGAGAACCTGCGCGTCAAATCGGATCTGACGGCGGCGCGCCAGAAAATCGAGGTGGTGGAGCGTCGGCTCTGGCATTCCATCGAAGTTATTCAGGATGGGTTCGCGTTCTTCGATGGCGAAGGGCGATTGATCGGCGCGAACAAGGCCTACCTGGATGTGTTCGACGGTTTGGAGGAGGTTTCCCACGGCGTTCAATATGCGCGCATCCTGCAACTGATTACTGAAGAGGGGATCGTCAATATCGGTGAGGAGAAGCCCGCCGTTTGGCGCAACCGTATGCTGGAGCGATGGAACAGCCCTGATCCGGTGCCGATCGTGCTGCGGCTCTGGAACAACCAGTATATCCGCCTGATCGACAATCGGGGCGCCGGTGGGGACGTGGTTTCGCTTGTGCTCAACATCACCGAAAGTGTGCGCTACGAGAAGGCTCTGAAGGCGGCGCGCGAAAGGGCTGAAACCGCGAACCGTGCGAAATCGGCGTTTCTGGCCAATATGAGCCATGAAATTCGCACGCCGATGAATGGCGTCGTCGGGATGGCAGACCTCCTGAGCGACACATCTCTTTCAAATGACCAAAAGCTTTATGTGGATACGATCCGTAATTCTGCTGAAGCACTTCTGGTGATCATCAATGACGTTCTCGACTATTCGAAGATTGAAGCCGAGAAGCTGAAACTGCACCCCGAGCCGTTTGATCTGGAACGTTGCGTGCATGAGGTTGTGATGCTTCTGCAACCCAAGGCGCGGGAAAAGAAGCTCGAATTCCTTGTGGATTACGATCTGTTCCTGCCGACAGGTTTCGTCGGCGATCCGGGGCGCATCCGGCAGGTGCTGACCAACCTGATGGGCAACGCGGTAAAGTTTACCCAGTCAGGCCACGTGATTGTCAGGGTCACTGGCGTGCCGGGTCAGGAGGGCGAAACCGCGCAAGTGCATATCGCCGTTGAGGATACGGGCATTGGCATTCCAGCAGATATGGTTGGGCATGTGTTCGGCGAGTTCAATCAGGTGGAAAATGACCGGAACCGGAAGTTCGAAGGCACGGGGCTCGGGCTTGCGATTTCCAAGCGCCTCATCGAGTTGATGGGCGGGCAGATCTGGGTGGATTCCGTGGAGGGCAAGGGGTCGACCTTCGGGTTCCGCGTGCCGCTGCCTGTGAGCGGGGCCGTGGAGGTGCAACCGCCGAAAATAGCTCCTGGGTTGAAGCGGGCTTTGGTGGTTGACCCCAGCGAAGCGCAGCGTGCGGTGACTGTTCGCCAGCTCGAACAACTCGGGCTCTTGGTGCGGGCCGTGCCATCGGCAGCAGACGCTCTTGCCGAGATGGAAAGCGGGCGCTGGGATCTGGTGCTCGTCGAGCAAACGATGCCGGAAATGGACGGGTTCGAGTTTGCCGAAGCTTGTCGCGCCAAGGCGTGGGAGCAGCCCATACTGATGATGGCCACCAACGTTCCCCACGCCGAAACCGATCCGGCGCGCCCGCTGGTACAAGCCCTGATCCCGAGGCCTGTGCATCGGCAGGATCTCTTGGCTGCTCTGAGTGCCTGCGGAGCCCCCGCGCCGTTTGTCGAGGCGCAGGCCGACAAGCCGCAACCGGTAGAACATGCAGATGCCCCTGCCCCCGTTCCTCAAGGTCGGATGCGCGTTCTGGCTGCTGAGGACAACCGGACAAACCAGCTCGTCTTCTCGAAGATGCTACAGGATCAGGCGTTAGACCTGAGGTTCGCCAATAACGGTGAAGAGGCAGTGGCGATGGCGCAGAGCTTCCAGCCTGAATTGATCTTCATGGATATCTCCATGCCCGTGATGGACGGGCAGGAAGCCACACGCCGCATTCGCGCAATGGATGGCCCTTTGAGCAAGACACCGATTGTCGCGATGACCGCGCATGCGATGGAGGGGGATCGTGAATGGGTAATGGCCGCCGGACTGGATGCTTACCTCACCAAACCGCTTCGGAAGGCCCAAATCCTTGAGGTGCTGGAGAAATACCGCATCAAGGACTTGGCCGAAGAAAGCCCGCCCATGGCATTCGCGTCCCGTCGCAGCTTTTCCGCGTGATGTCGCAAAGAGGGGTGAAAGAGGCGCGGCGCTGCGCCTAACCTGAGGCAGATATCAAACTCAGGTGCCGCATGAGCCGTTCCCTCCACCGCCTTTTCCGCCCCCGTTCAATTGCCGTTATCGGGGGGGGCGCATGGTGCGAGCAAGTGATCCTGCAATCGCAGCGCATGGGGTTTCAGGGCAAAATCTATCCGGTGCACCCGAAGGCTGAGGCGGTGGCTGGCATAAAAGCCATCCCCTCGCTTTCCAGCCTGCCCGAAGCGCCCGATGCGGCTTTCGTCGGGATCAACCGCGAAGCTACGATTGCCGCGATGCAGGGCCTCTCGGAGATCGGCGCCGGCGGCGCAGTTTGCTTCGCCTCGGGTTTTGCCGAGGCCGCAGCAGAAGATGCATCGGGCACGTCTTTGCAGGATCGTTTGGTCGAGGCAGCGGGCGGGATGCCCTTCCTCGGGCCAAACTGCTATGGGTTCATCAATGCGTTGGACGGCGCGCTTCTCTGGCCCGATCAGCATGGATGCACACGGCAGGAGAGCGGGGTGGCCATCCTCACGCAATCCTCGAATATCGCGATCAACCTCACCATGCAGCGCCGCGCCCTGCCGCTGGCTTATGTGGTGACTTGCGGGAACATGGCCCAAACCGGCCAAGCAGAAATCGCAGCGGCCCTTCTCGATGACCCGCGCGTTACGGCAATCGGCTTGCACATTGAAGGCTTCGCCGATCTCCGGGCTTGGGAGGCTTTGGCTGCGAAAGCATGGGAAAAGGGTGTGCCCGTCGTGGCGCTAAAGGTAGGGCGTTCGGCGCAGGCACAATCCGCCACTGTCAGCCACACCGCGAGCCTTGCGGGCGGCGATGCGGGGGCGGCGGCCTTCTTGGCCCGCCTTGGCGTGCCAAGAGTTGATAGCCTGCCGGAGTTTCTTGAAACACTGAAGCTGATGCATTTCGGCGGGCCGCTAAAGTCGGGGCGGTTGGCGTCGATTTCTTGCTCGGGTGGCGAGGCCAGCCTTGCGGCGGATACCGCGCACGGGCGGGCCGTTTCGTTTCCGCCGTTGAATGCAAGACAAAGCGCGGATTTGCGGGCATCTCTGGGGCCCAAGGTGGCCTTGGCGAACCCGCTCGACTACCACACCTATATCTGGCGCGACACGCCTGCGATGACGCGCGCCTTCTCTGCCATGACCGATCCCGACATCGCGCTTACGATGCTGATCGTCGACTACCCGCACACGGATCCGACCGACTGGACCTGCGCCACCGAGGCCGCCATCGGCACGGCCAAAGGCAGCGGTACGCGGGTGGCTGTTGTTGCGACTTTGCCCGAACTCATGCCCGAGGAAACGGCGCGCTATCTGGCCGAAAACGGCGTGGTGCCAATGCATGGGTTATCAGAGACGATAGCGGCGGCAGAAGCCTCCGCTTCGGCGCGCATGCCCGCCGCAGAGCCCGTGCTCTTGCCCGGTGGAGCGCGCGAGGCGGAAACCCTTTCGGAAGCCGAAGCGAAAGCGAAATTGGCGGGATATGGGTTGAAGGTGCCCGCAGGCCAGCGCTCGGATCGGTCCGGGTTGGCGGCTCTGGCCAAGGCGTTGAACGCGCCGCTGGTGCTGAAAGGCGAGGGAGCGGCGCATAAGTCCGAGGCTGGATTGGTGCGGCTGGGTTTGGCCCCGGCAGAGGTGCCCGAAGCGGCAGCCGCAATGCCTGCGGAAAGCTTCCTCTTGGAAGAAATGGTACCCGGTGCAGTGGCCGAGCTTCTCGTGGGCGTCACCCGCGATCCGGCGCACGGATTTTGCCTGACGCTGGGCGCTGGTGGCACGATGACGGAGCTTTTGGCCGACACCCAAACGCTTCTGATCCCCGCCGCTCAGGCTGATGTGGAAGCTGCCTTAAAGCGTCTGCGGACTTGGCCTTTGCTCGCCGGTTTCCGGGGCAAACCCGCTGCGGACTTGACCGCTGTACTTGCGGCTGTGGACGCGATCCAGTCATATGTCGTTGAAAACGCAACGCGTGTGGAAGAGGTGGAAATCAACCCGCTCCTCTGCACCCCGTCATCGGCCGTGGCAGCCGATGCCCTGATCCGTGAGGCCAAACAATGACAGACACGCCCCTCCGTATTCGCCGTGACGGTGCTATCCTTGAAGTGGTCCTGAACCGCCCCAAAGCCAACGCGATCGACCTCGCGACCTCGCGGGTAATGGGCGAGGCTTTCGCCGCTTTCCGCGACGATCCCGAACTGCGCGTGGCGATTATCACGGGCGAAGGGCAGAAATTTTTCTGCCCGGGTTGGGATCTGAAGGCCGCAGCCGATGGCGATGCGGTGGATGGCGATTACGGCGTCGGTGGCTTCGGCGGATTGCAAGAGTTGCGCGGCTTGAACAAACCGGTGATCGCGGCGGTGAATGGAATTTGCTGTGGTGGCGGGCTGGAGTTGGCGCTCTCGGCAGATATCATCCTGGCGGCAGACCATGCGAGTTTCGCGCTTCCAGAAATCCGCTCGGGCACAGTGGCGGATGCGGCCTCGATCAAACTGCCGAAGCGGATTCCCTATCACATCGCGATGGAAATGCTGCTGACCGGGCGGTGGATCGAAGCGGAGGAAGCCGCGCGTTGGGGGCTTATCAATCGCATCGTTCCGGCGGATGGCTTGATGGATGCAGCATGGGAAATGGCGCGGCTCATCGCGTCGGGGCCGCCGCTTGTCTATGCGGCGATCAAAGAAATTGTGCGTGATGCGGAAGACAGCAAGTTCCAGGATGTGATGAACCGCATCACGAAACGGCAGTTGGCTACGGTGGATATTCTCTACTCCTCGGAAGACCAGTTGGAAGG
>RFUP01000173.1 GCA_009922885.1 Paracoccaceae bacterium | reverse complement strand
CCTCTGCGGGCAAAGATGCTTATGCAGCGCTGGAATGGGTCACGACCGCATCGGAAATTCGCAATCCGGACGGGTCGATCGTGTTCCGTCTCGACGAGGTCGAAGTGCCGAAGCAGTGGAGCCAGGTTGCATCCGATGTGATCGCACAGAAGTATTTCCGCAAAGCGGGTGTGCCGGCGGTTTCCAAGCGTGTGGCAGAGGAAGGCGTTCCCGAGTTCCTGTGGCGTTCGGTTCCCGATGAGGCCGCGATGGCCGATCTGGCCGCTGATCAGCGTTTCGTGGGCGAGACCTCGGCCAAGCAAGTGTTCGACCGTCTGGCGGGCGCTTGGACCTATTGGGGCTGGAAGGGTGGCTACTTCACGAAAGAGGCTGACGCTCAGGCCTATTTCGACGAGATGCGCTATATGCTGGCCGCACAGGTGGCAGCACCGAACTCGCCGCAGTGGTTCAATACCGGTCTGCATTGGGCCTACGGCATCGATGGCCCGAGCCAGGGCCACTATTACGTCGACTACCAGACCAAAGAGCTGGTGAAGTCGAAATCCGCTTACGAGCATCCGCAGCCGCACGCCTGCTTCATCCAGTCGGTCAAAGACGATCTGGTGGGCGAGGGCGGTATCATGGACCTTTGGGTTCGCGAAGCGCGTCTCTTCAAATACGGCTCCGGCACCGGCACCAATTTCTCTTCGCTCCGCGCGGAAGGCGAGAAGCTGTCGGGTGGTGGCAAATCCTCGGGCCTGATGGGCTTCCTCAAGATCGGTGACCGCGCCGCAGGTGCGATCAAGTCGGGCGGCACCACGCGGCGCGCGGCCAAGATGGTGATCTGTGATGTCGATCACCCCGATATCGAAGAATTCATCAATTGGAAGGTTAAGGAGGAGCAGAAGGTTGCTTCGATCGTCGCCGGCTCCAAGATGCACGAGAAGCACCTGAACGAGATCTTCGAAGCGATCCGCCAGTGGGATGGTTCGACCGAGGATGCCGTTGATCCGGCGAAGAATCCCTCGCTGAAATCCGCGATCCGTGGCGCGAAGAAGGTTTCGATCCCGGAGACCTATGTGAACCGCGTGCTGCAATATGCGCGTCAGGGCTACACTTCGATCGAATTCCCGACCTATGACACGGATTGGGACTCGGAAGCATACGCTTCGGTGTCGGGCCAGAACTCGAACAACTCCGTGCGTGTGACCGATGCCTTCCTCAAGGCGGTGCAGGACGATGCGGATTGGGGCCTCGTGCGCCGCACCGATGGCAAGGTTGCCAAGACCATCAAGGCGCGTGACCTCTGGGACAACATCGGCCATGCGGCTTGGGCCTGCGCCGATCCGGGCATCCAGTTCCACGACACCGTAAACGCATGGCACACTTGCCC
Source organism: Paracoccaceae bacterium (assembly GCA_009922885.1). Lineage (GTDB taxonomy): Bacteria > Pseudomonadota > Alphaproteobacteria > Rhodobacterales > Rhodobacteraceae > UBA9554. Next base: position 4,232 of record RFUP01000173.1, on the reverse strand, counting down.
CGAAGACGGGCAGATCCGTGGCTCGAACCCCTGCTCGGAATACATGTTCCTCGATGACACGGCCTGCAACCTCGCGTCGATGAACCTCCTGACCTTCCTCAAGGATGGCCAGTTCCAGGCAGAAGACTATGTGCACGCCACCCGTCTGTGGACCGTGACGCTGGAAATCTCGGTGATGATGGCGCAGTTCCCCTCGAAGGAAATCGCGCAACTCTCCTACGACTTCCGCACCCTCGGCCTTGGCTACGCCAATATCGGCGGCCTTCTGATGAACATGGGCCTCGGCTATGACAGCGACGAGGGCCGTGCGCTCGGTGCTGCACTGACCGCGATCATGACCGGCGTGTCTTATGCAACATCGGCTGAAATGGCGGGCGAGTTGGGGGCCTTCGACGGCTACAAGCGCAACAAGTCGCATATGCTCCGCGTGATCCGTAACCACCGCAACGCCGCTTACGGCGCGACCGATGGCTACGAAGCACTGGCCGTGAAGCCGGTTCCGCTGGACCACGCCAACTGCCCCGACCGTGTGCTTGTCGATCTGGCGATGTCTTCGTGGGACGAAGCGCTGAAGCTCGGCGAGAAGCACGGCTACCGCAACGCGCAGGTTTCGGTGATCGCTCCGACGGGCACCATTGGCCTCGTGATGGATTGCGACACCACGGGGATCGAGCCGGACTTCGCGCTGGTGAAGTTCAAGAAGCTCGCAGGTGGCGGTTACTTCAAGATCATCAACCACTCGGTTCCGGCAGCGCTTGAGAAGCTCGGCTACTCGTCGAGCCAGATCGAAGAGATCGTGGCTTACGCAGTGGGCCATCAGTCGCTCGGCAACTGCCCCGGCATCAACCACACCGCGCTCATCGGCCATGGTTTCGGCCCGCGCGAGTTGGAGAAGGTGGAAAAGGCGCTGGCCTCGGCCTTCGACATCCGCTTCGTCTTCAACCAGTGGACGCTTGGCGAAGAGTTCTGCAAAGGCACGCTCGGCATTCCGACTGAAAAGCTGAATGACCCGTCCTTCGACCTTCTGCGCCACCTTGGTTTCACCAAGGCCCAGATCGAAGCGGCGAATGACCATGTGTGCGGCACGATGACCCTCGAAGGCGCACCGCATCTCAAGGTCGAGCACTACAGCGTGTTCGATTGCGCGAATGCCTGCGGCAAGAAGGGCAAGCGTTACCTTTCGGTTGATAGCCACATCAAGATGATGGCTGCGGCCCAGTCGTTCATCTCGGGCGCGATCTCGAAGACGATCAACATGCCGAACTCGGCCTCGATCGAAGACTGCCTCAAGGCCTATGAACTGTCGCACTCGCTCGGCATCAAGGCGAATGCGCTGTATCGCGATGGCTCGAAACTGTCGCAGCCGCTCGCGGCCGCGCTGATCGAAGATGACGATGAAGCCGCCGAAATCCTCGAGTCGGGTTCGACGCAGGAGAAGGCCGCTGTTCTCGCCGAGAAGATCATCGAGAAGGTGATCGTGAAAGAGATCGTCCGCGCGCATCGCGAAAAGCTTCCCGAGCGCCGCAAGGGCTACACCCAGAAGGCAGTCGTCGGCGGCCACAAGGTGTATCTGCGGACGGGCGAATATTCGGACGGCTCGCTCGGTGAGATTTTCATCGACATGCACAAGGAAGGCGCTGGCTTCCGCGCGATGATGAACAACTTCGCCATCGCGGTTTCGGTGGGCCTCCAATACGGCGTGCCGCTGGAAGAGTTCGTTGATGCCTTCACCTTCACCAAGTTCGAACCTGCGGGCATGGTGCAGGGGAACGACTCGATCAAGAACGCGACCTCGATCCTCGACTACATCTTCCGCGAACTGGCGGTTTCCTACCTCGACCGCACCGATCTGGCGCATGTGGCTCCGAAAGGCGCGACCTTCGACGATCTGGGCCGGGGCGATGAAGCGGAAGGCGTGTCGAACCTGAAGGAACTCAGCGAAACGGCAACCTCGCGGTCGCTCGAAGTGCTGAAGCAGATTTCGTCGACGGGCTATCTCCGTAAGCGTCTGCCGCAAGAACTCGTGGTGCTTCAGGGCGGCATGAACATGGGGTTGGCGATGACCGGAACGGACCCGGTGGCCGCGCTGAACACCCTCGTGCCGGAAACCAGCACTACGACGGTCGTGGCCTCGACAGCGCTGTCCTCGGGCACCGTGTCGATGGATGCGCGTACCAAGGCGAAGATGCAGGGCTATGAGGGCGAAGCTTGCGGCGAATGCGGCAACTACACGCTGGTGCGCAACGGCACCTGCATGAAGTGCAACACCTGCGGATCGACGAGCGGCTGCTCCTGATCCTGACCTCAGGCTGAAAAGTGGCGGGCGCTCCTTCGGGAGCGCCCGTTTCTATTCAGGCTGCCAGACGGTCGGGGCGGTGGGGCGTGGGCGCGCTTGGTTGGGGCGTGAACGGTTTCACATTGTCCGGCGCGGCGCTTTCTTTACCGCCCAAAAGGACCAGTGCGCACAGGAGCACGAAGCTTGCGATAACGCAGGCCATACCGATCAGGAGGTTAAAGAGCGGAGCAGCAGCGAGGTAGCTGGTGACAAGGGTTGCGATGGCCATCGGGAAAGCCCCTGTGAGCAGCGCAAGGAGGAACGATTCAAGCGTATCGGCGCGGAGGAAGTGATCCTCACGCAGCGTGCGTTTGGTGGTGAAGACGAAGGCCATCAGGCCAAGAGACAGCAAGCTCAGAAACAGAGCAGCGGACGACATGGAAGCACCTATTGGGGTTGCGAGAAACCCGCCACCAAAGCGCAGTGTGAAACGACTGGAATGGCGCGGCCATCCCTTCGGACGAAGGTTGCACTGCGGGGCAGGGGGCTTTCCTGAAGAAGGCCAATCTTGCAGCTCCGGTGCCCCACACATGGTCTGGGGCGCAACGACCGTCCGTCAAGATCGTCGCCGGAATTCCGGCCGGGCGCTGGCGGGCAATTTAATGCTTAATCGGCGCCACATCTAAATCAAGAGGCGCGAAGGATAGGGCCGCGCGCGCGGTGCGGCCCTCGGCTGAAAGTTGCCAAATTGGGCGCGTCTACGCGTGTTTGCAGGGCTTTCCATCGGTGATGTCGTAGTAATCGCCGCGATCCTCGGCATACCAATGCTCGGCGATTTCCAGCCCGGTTGGCCCCTCAAGGCTGCCTGCCGCGATAGAGATCGTGCCGCCGTCTTTCGGCTCCCAGAAGAGGCTCGCACCGCAGGTGCCGCAGAAGCCGCGGCGGGCGATATCGGAGGCGTGGAACCAGCGCAGGCCGCTTTCATTCGTGAGTTTGAAGCGGGTAAGCGGCACGGCTGTTGCCGCCCAGAAATGGCCGGAGGTTTTGCGGCACTGGGTGCAATGGCAGGCGATCACAGGGCGCAGCGGCGGTTCGGCCTCGAATGTAACTGCGCCGCAGAGGCATGATCCGCGCATGTTTATCTCCCAGAGGAATTGGTTCAGTCGCTCGGTGTTAGAGCGCTGCTGTGCCCCCGTCTCGTCGAATTGCGACGCCGCTCTTACCAAACCTCGGGATCAATGCCCTTCGCTTTGAATTCCGCGAACTTGTCTTGCAGATAGCGCTGGAATGGCTGGCGCTGGTATTCGCCGGTGGCCACATAGTCGAGCGACGAGAGATAGTGGAAAGGCTTCAGGTAGCCCGGCAGCCGGAACAACTCGCCCAACTCGCCTTGAGCGTTTTGCCCATAGATGATCGTTGTCGGCGTGAAGTTGACCGCATTGGCCTGCGCCCATGCGCGTTCCTCCATGGGCTGGCCCTTGATATCGGTGATCTCGCGCGATCCCCAGAGGTCCAGTTGCACCGTCAGGTAATGGGTTTTCATCGCCTCGACGATCTCGGGGCGCTCGAAATTCACCGCATGCAGCTCGCGGCAATAGGGGCAACCCGCCTGCTCGACGAGCACTAGAAGAAATTTTCCTTCGGCCACTGCTTCGGCGGCGTCTTCGTTGAGTTCCAGAAAGGATTGGTGGAACCAGTCCTGCTTGTGAAGCCCGTCATCCCCCAAACGCGGTTCGGCAAGGGCCAAAGCCGGAACCAAGGCGAAAAACGCGAGAAAGAGCCTGAACATGTGAAGTCCTCCCTAAAGGAGCATATCACATCCAGCTTATTTCATCACGCGCGAAGGCGCGCGTTTCCCTGGATAGGGCTGACATCTTTGTGAAGGGAAATAATGGCGGAGAGACAGGGATTCGAACCCTGGGTCGGCTTGCACCGACAACGGTTTTCGAGACCGCCG
>RFUP01000172.1 GCA_009922885.1 Paracoccaceae bacterium | reverse complement strand
GCGAGGGCGGCGATCAGCGCGCCTTCGGCTTGGGCAAGGCCCGCGACGGTTTCGATCAGAAGAAGATCGACCTTACCCCTCATTTGCGCGATCACTTCGGCAAAAAGCGGTGCGGCCTCGGCCGGATCGGTGGCAAGATCGGGGCGATAGGAGGCGCCAAGAGGGCCCAGAGAGCCCGCTACACGGCCCGCCCCATGCGCTTTGCGCGCGGCATCGGCCTCGTCAAGCGCGGTCGCGATCAGGCTCTCGAAGCGGTCTTCAAGCCCGTTCCGCACCAGCCTGTCGCGGTGCAGCGCATAGGTGTTGGCGGTGGCGATGGTGGCACCTGCCTTGAAGTGATCGAGATGCACCGTGCGCACCACTTCGGGCGCTTCCATCATCACCGACGTGGACCAGAGATTGGTTGGCGGTTTGCCGTAGCGGGTGACGATTTCTTGGCCCACGGAGCCGTCGAGGAGGGTGATGGCGGTCATGCGCGGATCCTTTCATTGGCAGCGTCCCAGACAGGGCCATCGCCCATCACGGTTGCCTTCACACGCTCGCCATAGATTTCCACTTCGAGCGTCTGACCTTCCTGCGCCAGATCGCTGCGGATCATCGCGAGCGAGAGCGAGGCATTCACGCGGTGCCCCCAATCGCCCGAGGTGGTCTCGCCCACGATCTGGCCCTCGTGCCAGATGGTCGACATGTAAGGCGCGTCGCAATCACGGGCCTCGACTTTGAGCACCGTGAAGCGCTTCTTCGGGCCACGCGCCTTTTCTGCTTCGAGCGCGGCTTTGCCGGGGAACTCCTTCGACCAGTCGATGAAGCGTTCAAGGCCGGATTCAAGCAGCGTGTAATCGGTCGAAAGATCGCCTTTCCACGCGCGATAGGCCTTCTCGATCCGCAGGCTGTTGAGGGCCCACATGCCCACGGGTTTCACGCCTGCCTCACGCAGCGCATCCCAGATCGCAGGCGCATCCGCTGGGGCCATATGGATTTCCCAGCCCAACTCGCCTGCAAAAGACACCCGCACCAACGTGACCGCGCGACCCAAGAGGGTGACACCCGCCAGCACCGAAAGCCACGAGCGCGACAGATCGGCATCCGTGAGCGGCGCGAGGATCTCGCGCGCCTTCGGCCCGGTCACGATGAGGCATTCCACCTGATCGGAATGATCCGACACGGTGATCCCTTCGGGTGCGTTGCGCGACAGCACCTCGCCATCGTGCCACTGCGCCACGCCTGCGGTGATGAGGCCCACATCTTCGTCCGAATGCACCATGACAGTCATCTCGGTCAGCACGCGGCCCCGGCTATCCGGGAAATAGCACAGCCCGATCCGGCCCGGTTTCGGCAAGCGCGACGCGGTGAGGCTATCGACATAGGCCTTCGCCCCGTGGCCTGAAACCTTAAGCCGCGTGAAACCCGGAATGGCGATCATGCCGCACGCGTCGCGCACAGCCGTGCACTCTTCGGCCACGCGGGGTGCCCATGGGCCTTGGCGCTCCCATGTCTGGGTCGCTTCCCACGAGGTATCGTCGCCTTGGGCGGCATACCAGTTGGGGCGTTCCCAACCGTTGTATGCGCCAAATTGCGCGCCTGCGTCTTGGAAGCGCGAATGCAGGGCCGAGAGGCGGCGATCCTTGCCCGCAGGCCAGCGCGCATGCGGGAAGTGCATGGCGTATTCATGGCCGTAGACCTCCATACCGGTCTCGATGCAGTAATCTCGGTCGGTATATCCGGTGTAGCGGCGCGGGTCACAGGCCCACATATCCCATTCGGTCTGGCCTTCGGTGATCCACTCCGCCAGCACCTTGCCCGCACCGCCTGCTTGCGCGATGCCGAAGGTGAACACGCAAGCCTCGAAAGCGTTCGGCACACCCGGCATCGGGCCAATGAGCGGCAACCCATCGGGTGCATAGGGGATCGGGCCGTTGATGACCTTCGAAACCCCCGCCGCGCCCAGAAGCGGCACGCGCGCCAGAGCATCCTCGATATACCACTCAAGCCGCTCCAGATCGTCGGGATAAAGCTGGAACGAGAAGTCTTCCGGCATCGGATCGTTGGGCTGCACCCAATGCGCCTTGCAGTTCCGCTCATAGGGGCCAAGGTTGAAACCGTTCTTCTCCTGCCGGAGGTAGTAGGAGCTATCGACGTCACGCAGGAGCGGCAGTTTATGCCCCACCGATGCCGACCAGTCGCGCACCTCGTCCACTTCTTCGAACAAAAGATACTGGTGGCTCATCACCATCATCGGCACCGTGCGCCCGCCATAGGGCTTGAACCACTCGCCAACGCGCTGGGCGTAATAGCCGCCCGCGTTCACCACATATTCGCAGCGGATATCGCCCTGATCGGTGTGCACGATCCACTCGCCGTTCTCGCGGCTCACTCCCGTTGCGGGGCAGAAACGCAGGATCGTTGCACCCATCTGGCGCGCGCCCTTCGCCAAAGCCTGCGTCAGCTGCGCGGGGTCGATATCGCCATCGTTCGGGTCATAAAGCGCACCCGCCAGATCATGCGTTTCGAGGAAGGGATACCGCCCCTTGATCTCGTCTACGCCCAGAATGTCGATATCCATCCCCTGATAGCGCCCCATTCCCCTGGCGCGCTGGAATTCCTGCATCCGCTCCTTGGAATGCGCGAGCCGGATCGACCCTGTAACGTGGTAATTCATCGGGTAATCGACTTCCGCCGCCAGCCCGCGATACAGCTCGGTCGAATAGCGCTGCATGTTCATGATCGACCATGAGGTCGAGAAGGTCGGCACGTTGCCAGCCGCATGCCATGTGGAGCCCGCAGTCAGCTCGTTCTTCTCCAAAAGCACGCAATCGGTCCAGCCCGCCTTCGCCAGATGGTATAGCGATGAAACACCAACCGCGCCGCCACCAATAATAACCACACGTGCCGTTGTCGGAAACTCGGCCATGACTTCTCTCCCTCAGTCGAAAACGATACGGGCTGCAAGCCCGCCGAAAATCACCGCAGAAATGCGGTTCAGAAGCCGGGCTTTCGCGGCTAGAACGCCGCCGAAAATCCCCGCCAGAGCGCCGTAAGCGCCCGTGATGAAAAAGCCCGTCACGATGAAGATCGCGCCAAGCACCAGCGTTTGCTGCCAAATCGGCCCTGCGCCGGGCGTGAGGAACTGCGGCAGGAAGGCCATGATGAAGATCGCCACCTTCGGATTGAGCGCATTGGTCACGAACCCCTTGCGGATTGCCCGCAGCACCGATCCCGTGCCCTTGCCCGCCTCGGGCGGCGGCGCGTTCCACGCATGCACCGCCAACCACAGCAGATACCCCGCGCCCGCATAGCGGATCGCGTCCATCGCATGAGGCACCGCCATCAGCGCGGCAGATAGCCCGACTGTGGCAAACCCCACATGCAGAACCGCGCCCAAAGCCACCCCACCGGAAGCCGCCACACCTGCGCGCCACCCGCCCGAAAGCCCACAGGCCGTGGCGAACATCACATCCGCACCGGGCGTCAGATTGAGCACGATCCCAGCCCCCATAAAGGCAAGGATCGTCGCGGGGTCCATGGCAAAAAGTGTCTCTAACATGGCCAAACTCTCAATAAACAGGCGGGGCGATCACCCAGATCACCACGGCCGGAACATCATGCGGATTGGCCCAGTCATAGGGTTCGCCCTTGATGCGAAAGCTGTCGCCCTCGCCCACGGAAAACCACGTGCCATTGATGGCCACATCAAGCCGCCCAGACACCACATAGCCCACTTCCTGCGTCGGTCTCTGCTGCGGCCCATTGAGCCGCGAACCCGGGGCGAAGGTGGAATGCACCACTTCGAAATCATCGGTCAGATCGGGCGAAAGCAGCTCTTCCACAAGTCCCGCCGCACGGCTTCCCAAAGGCCGTCGCATGCCCGCCCGCACCACGCGCCCCTCTTCCTCCACAGGCGCCCGCGCCTTGCCGAAAAGCATCGAGATCGGCACACCCAGCGCCTTGGCCATGGCCCGCAGATCGGCAATCGAGGGCTGGGAAAGGTCGCGCTCCACTTGGCTGATCCAGCCCACCGAACGCCCCAGCGCTTCCGCCAAAGCCTGCAACGTCAGCCCCCGCGCCCGACGCAAAGCGCGCAGGTCGGCTCCTAAGGAAGCGGGCGGTTCGTGACGCATAGCGACTCGCGTGAAAAATTGGTCCAGAATTTCACGCTCCCACGCCGCTAATGAAAAATCAAATGAAATTTTCACGCCCCGATCATCCAAACCCGGCCCACAAACGTATCACCTGAAATCTCCCAATCGAGCACCACCGATGAACGCCGCCGAACCTGCCCCCATCGACCCGCAACTCACGGTCTATTACGACGGTGCCTGCCCGCTCTGCCGCTCCGAAATCGGTCTCTATTCCAAGTGTAAAGGCGCTGAAGCGATCCGCTTCGTCGATGTCTCGGACGCAACCCAACCTTTGGGCCAAGATCTCACCCGCCCCAACGCGCTCCGCCGCTTCCACGTCCGTCTCTCCGATGGAACACTCGTCTCCGGTGCCGCTGGCTTCACCGCGCTCTGGGCAAGCCTGCCCCACTGGCGCTGGCTCGCCCGCGCGGCCAAACTCCCCGGAATAGAGCCACTTCTCGAACGGCTCTACCGTGGCTTCCTCGTGATCCGGCCCACACTCTCCCGGCTCGCGGCGCTTGCGTCAAAGGCACCGCCCAACCGCTTTCTCTTTTGAAAATATCCCCGCCGGAGGCACGCCGAAGGCGTTCTCAGAAATCGACGGCAATGCCCTTCTTTTCCCAGTCGCCATAGCGCACAGGCTCCGGCCCGTTGCGTCCCCCAAGCTCTGTGGGCATCTCCAGCGCTTTCGCTTGGCGGCGGCGCTCCTCGGCTTCGGCAAGGGCACGCAAAGCCGCTGGCGGCAGATCGCGCTTCGGCTCGTCGGCGGTATCGGCTGTGACGTCGTCTGTCATGGCATTCCTTCCCGGCTTTGGTCCTGATATACGCCCCTCGTCACAAGGAGCAAGCCATGCCCGCGCCCAAATCCGCCTCCGAAACTCCCCGCATGGCAGCCGCCCGCCTCTTGGGCGCCGTCTTGGGCGACGGGCGGATGCTCTCCGAAGAGCCGCTCGGTTCGCTCCCAGCGCCCGACCGCGCCCGCGCTCAAAGGCTCGCGTCGGAAACGCTGCGCAACCTCTCCCGCGCCGATCATGTGCTCGCAGCCTACCTCCGCAAGCCACCGCCCCTCGCGGTGCAAAACGTGCTCCGCATCGCCACGGTCGAGCTTTGCTCGGGCGGCGATGCCCACGGCGTCGTCAATGATGCAGTGAACCGGATCGCACGGATGAAGAACGGGCAGGCGCTCAAAGGGCTCGCCAACGCGGTCCTGCGCAAGGTTGCCACCGAAGGCGCAGCGCTCTGGGCCGAAGCGCCCCACGCCTATCTGGCAGATTGGCTCCGCAAACCCTTGCTCGCCGCTTGGGGCAAGGAAGCCGTCCGCGCCATGGAAACCACCTTCAGCGCCACACCCCCTCTCGATCTTACCGCGAAAACCGATCCCGCCGCCCTCGCTGCCTCGCTTGGCGGTCAACGTCTGCCCACTGGCTCCATCCGCCTCCCTGCAGGCCAACAAGTCTCTGCGCTGCCCGGATTCGAGATGGGTGACTTCTGG
>RFUP01000171.1 GCA_009922885.1 Paracoccaceae bacterium | reverse complement strand
AAGAACTCTACCAGCAAAACGCTGATATGCTGGAGCATTGGTTGCCTGTGGGTCACTAATCTCTACAACCATACCCTTAACAGGAGTCTTCTCCCTTCTCATGCGGCCCAAGTAAGCCTCCTTTTCTAGCGCACCCGCAGTTGGTTTCTCTGGCTCTTCTGGATCAGTGCCATAATAAGAACCCTCAACTATTTCTCCAATGGTAATGTCCATGAAGCCACGAACCTGTTCTCCAAGAACAGTGCTTTTGCCAGCTTCAGCATCATAAAGCAAAGGATCTCTCATGTTCCCAACTGCAAATGCCCCCATCAATTCTGCGTTCTTCTGCATGTCATCAGTGAAGTACTGAAAGGCAGTATATGCCCTAGCGTCTTTACCGTCTTCGCTATTCCCATATGCGACGGTTGTAGCAACCTTTGTTGCCTCCTGCTCTGTCCATGGCAGATTCCTTCCATCCATGTTTTTAGCAACATTGTTCTTCCCAATAGACCTTGCGTCTTGTCTAAAGCCACTAACCGTTGGAACTTGAGCTAGCTCGGGGTTTTTGTAATACTCTTCGAACACGCCCGGGCTGCGATAGAACACCTCGCCCGACTCCGCGATCTTCAATTCCACACCCGGCGCCGGAATGCCGACAGTATCATCCCGCACTTGCCCATCCGGGTGCACAGTGATGAAAACCGAAGCTTCCGTCTGGCCATAAAGCTGCTTCAGGTTGATCCCGAGCGAACGGTAGAAAGCGAAAATCTCTGGCCCGATGGCTTCACCCGCCGTGTAGCCCACGCGCACATTCGTAAGGCCCAGCGTGTTCTTCAGCGGCCCGAAGATGAAGAGGTTGCCCAGCGCGTATTTCAGGCGGTCCATCATCCCCACGGGCTTACCGTCGAGGATCGCAGGCCCCACCTTGCGCGCATGCGCCATGTACTTGTCGAACATGCGCTTCTTCATGCGGCTCGCATCTTCCATGCGGATCATCACGTTTGTGAGCATCCCTTCGAACACGCGCGGCGGTGCGAAGAAGTAGGAAGGCCCGATCTCGCGCAGGTCCGTCATCATGGTCTCGGGGTTCTCGGGGCAGTTCACGCAGAACCCGCTCCAATAGGCCTGACCGATCGAGAAGATGAAGTCGCCCACCCATGCCATCGGCAGGTAGGCCAGCACTTCCTCGCCTGCACCCAGCTTGTCGAACTCGCAGGAATTCTTGGCGCTCTCGATGATGTTGCGGTTCGACAGAACCACACCCTTCGGTTTGCCCGTCGTCCCCGACGTATAAAGCATCACGCAGGTCGATTTGTAATCCAGCTTGGCGCGGCGCGCCTCCAGATCCGGCGTGAACTCGTCGCGCGCGGCACGGCCCTGCTCTTGCACATGGGAGAACTGGTGCAGCTTGTGGTGATCATATTTCCGCAGTCCGCGCGGATCGAGATAGATCATGTGCTCGAACTGGTGCAGGCGGTCCTGCACGTCGATCACCTTGTCCACCTGCTCCTGGTCTTCCACGATGGCAAAGCGTGCACCGCAATGCTCCAGCACATAGGCCATCTCTTCGGCGGCGCTGTCATTATAGACCGGCACGGGGATCGCCCCGACCGACTGCGCAGCAACCATCGACCAGTAGAGGTGCGGTCTGTTGGCACCGATGATCGCGATGAAATCGCCCTCATTCACGCCCAAGTTAATCAGACCAAGCGCAAGATCATCGACCTCACGCTTCACATCTGCCCAAGTCCAGGTCTGCCAAATCCCGAATTCTTTTTCCCGATAAGCGGGCTTGTCCGCGAACCGCGTGGCGTTCCGCTGCAAAAGCGCCGGAATGGACGCAAGTCCTTCCGCCGCCTGAGACGACTGTGCCAAATTCTATCCTCCCATGTCGCCCGGCGAACCGGGCTTTCTTCGCCACTCCGGGCGATTCTCCCGATCACCAAGGGTGCAGGCTCAAACTGAACCGTCAACTTTTTCCTGAACTTTTCCCAAACCTTGCGAATTGTAACAGGCGCGATCATTCTCTTTTCGCGCCCCTCCCATGGTGCTAGCGATGCCTTAGGAGGGCGGTCAAATGTCGCTGAATGACGCCTATGTTTCGACGATGACGATGGGTGGCCTGAACCTTATTCAGCAGGCCCTTTCGATCTATGACAGCGATCTGAAACTCGTCATCTGCAACCGCCCCTTCCGCGAGATGTTCGACCTCACAGACGAACACACCACCCCCGGTTCAGACTTCTCCACAACAATCCGTTACCTTGCGGAACGTGGCGAATATGGCGAAGCCACCGACCTCGACGAACTCGTGCGCCAGCGTGTCGAACAGGCCCGCGCCTTCGTTCCGCACTACATGGAACGCACCCGCCCCGATGGCCGCACCATCAGCGTCGAAGGCTCACCCCTCCCCACCGGCGGCTGGGTCACGGTTTACACCGACATTACCCGCGTCAAAACGCAGGAAGCGCTGCTGCGGGCCCGCTCCGCCGAGCTTTCGGACAGGGTCTTTGCTTATGCAGAAGAGCTGTCCGCCAAGAACCGCGAACTTGGCGCCACCATCATCGCGCTTGAGGAAATGAAGCGCCAACTCACCGAAATGGAAGCGCGCACCCGCCTCACCACGGAAATGATGCCCGCCCATATCGCCCACGTGAACCGCCGAGGCCTCTACACCTTCTCGAACCGCCGCCTCGGATCGGTCATGCCCGGCCGCCCTGCGAATATCGTCGGTCAACCCATCGAAACGGTTCTGGGCGAACAGATCCACGCCGCGATCAAACCCCACCTCGCCCAAGCGCTCTCTGGCTCTGCCTCCGTTGTCGAGTTCACCGCCGAGGATAGCGGCCGTCGCATCCGCACCGCCCTCACACCAGATCGCGCGCCCAGCGGCGAAATTCAGGGTGTCTACATCCTCTCGATGGACGTCACCGAGGAAACCCAGAACCGTTCAGCGCTCCAGCAGACCCGCCGCCGCGAAATGGCCGCGCAACTCACCTCCGGCCTCGCGCATGATTTCTCCAACCTCCTGACCATTATTCTGGGCAGCCAATCGCGCCTGCGCCGGATGGAGCTTCCTTCGGAGGCGGCCGATCTCGTCGCAGCCACCCTCTCGGCCGCCCAGCGCGGCGGCGCGCTCCTGAATCGTATCGCCGATATCACCGGAAGCCGCGAATGGCAGGCCGTTCCCTCCGATCTGGGCGCGGTTCTCCGCGATCTGGAAACCCTCGCCTTCCCCGCCCTGCCGCCGGACATCTCGTTCACAATCGAGAACACCACGAACCTCCGCCACGTCCTGCTCGACACGGGTCTGGTTCAAGACGCTCTGCTAAATCTCATCCTCAACGCCCGCGATGCCGTCGGCAGCCAAGGCGATATCCGCCTCTCAGTCGAAACCCTGCAAGACACGTGGCTCGAATTCACCGTTCAGGACACAGGCCCCGGCTTTTCCGAAAGCGCGCTCCAGCATGCCCTCGAACCCTTCTTCACCACTAAGGGCGGCGAAGGCTCGGGCCTCGGTCTCGCGATGGTCTACGACACCGCCAAACTCGCAGGTGGTCGCGTCCGCGTGGGCAATACCCCTCAAGGGGGCGCGCGCGTCAGCCTCCGCCTGCCACTCCGCCCCACCGAGGCCAGCCTCGAACCGGGCCTCATCCTTCTCGTCGAAGACAGCGCCGATCTCCGTGCCTCGATCCGCGATATGCTGATTGGCGCGGGCCATGCCGTGATCGAAAGCACCTCCGTGCCTGAGGCCCTCTCGCTTCTCGCGGAAGTTCCTGAAATCACGGGAGTTCTCTCAGACATCTCGCTCGAAGGCGATCAAACCGGCATCGATCTGGCCCGCGCGGTCCAAGGCTCTGGCACGCCCCTCTGCCTCATGACCTCGCTGCCTCATTCCCACCCGCACCACGTTGCAGCCAAAGCGCTAGCTCCCGTACTGCACAAACCCTTCACCGCCGCCGAACTCATCGCCCGGCTCAGCCGAACGGACCCCGCCCCATGAGCAAAGCCCCCCTCGTTTCGATCCTCGACGATGAACCTGCCATCCGCATCATGCTCGCCGATGCGCTCGAAGAGGCGGGCTTCAATACCATGAGCTTTGGTCGCGCCACCGAGTTTGAAGCCGCGCTCCGCAGCACCGTGCCGGATGTCTGCCTCGTCGATCTCTCGCTTCCTGATCGCGACGGGCTCTCCCTCGTGCACCGCCTCGCTTTGGAACAGGGCGCCACTGTCATCATCATCTCGGGCCGCGCCCAAGTGCAGGACCGCGTTACAGGCCTCGAACTCGGAGCCGACGATTACATCATCAAACCCTTCGACCCCGCCGAGGTCGTGGCCCGCATACGCGCCCGCCTCCGCAAAGATAAATCCGCCCAACCCACAGGGAATACAGCCCATTTCGCCGAATGGACCGCGCATTTCGACCGCTACATCCTAACAGATGACACAGGCGAGGAAGTGCCCTTCTCCCATGCCGAGGGCGAAGTGCTGCGCCTCTTCCTCGAACGCCCCAAGCGCCTCGTCAGCCGCGCCACCATGCAGGAAATCCTTGGGGGTCAAGCGGGCGAAAGCTTCGACCGCGCAATGGATGTCCGCATCTCGCGCCTGCGCACCAAACTGCGTGAAGACCCGAAGAACCCCCGCCTCATCAAAACGATCTACGGCGCGGGCTATATCTTTTTGGGTGAGGTTAGCTGGTCCTGATCAGCCCCGCCGCGCCCGCAGCATCGACCACGTGTAAAGCGCCAGCGCCGCCCAGATCATTGGAAACGCTATCGCCCGCGCGTGGCCAAACGGTTCGTCAAAGAGAAATACCGCGATCAACATGATCATCGTCGGCGCGATGTATTGCATGACCCCGATGGTCGAGAGCCGCAACAGCTTCGCGGCATTGCCATAGATCATCAACGGCCCCGCCGTCACCAGCCCCAACCCGAGGATCAGCCAGGTATCCGAAGGCACGCCCACCATGAAATGCCCCGTGCCCTCGGCAGCCAACCAGAGGATATAGGCCAGCGCAGGCGGTGCCAGCATCAGCACCTCCAGAAGGAACCCTTGGTTCGGCCCTACCGGCAGCGATTTCTTGAGGTAGGCATAAATCCCCCACGTCAGCGTCAGCGACAGGCCCACATAAGGGATGCGCCCGTTTTCCACCGTCAACACCAGCACCGCCGCCGCTGCCAGCCCGATCGCCGCCCATTGCGCGGGCCGCAGCTTCTCGCCCAACAAAACCGCGCCCAGAAACACCGAAAACAGCGGGTTGATGTAATAGCCCAGCGCCGCCTCCAACGCGTGCCCCGAAGCGATGGACCACACATAGATCCCCCAGTTCACCGAAATCAGCGCTGCCGTCATCGCGGCCATCCCGATCGTGCGGGGCGAACGCAACGCCGCCTTCAGATCCGCCGTCCGCCCGAGCCACACGAGTACCGCCGCCGCCACCGGGATCGACCAGATCACCCGATGCGCAATGATCTCCACCGCTGGAATATGCGCCACCGCCTTCATGTAAAGCGGCAGGAAACCCCAGAGAAAATAGGCGGTCAGGCCAAGGGCAAATCCCTTGGGCGTATCTTCGGATTGCATGAATACCCTCGCGTTATCCCCGAAGGCTTAGACCCGTTTTCAACGAAGCGCCATGCC
>RFUP01000018.1 GCA_009922885.1 Paracoccaceae bacterium | reverse complement strand
AGTTTGCCCCGGTTGTGGATGGCAGTATTTTAACGGTTTTAGCCGAATTAATGGGCCACGCGGCGCTGGCCCAAGGGTTAGAAGGGTTTGTCCAAAAAGGGTCACAGCTGGCGGCTGCGCTGCGTGCCAATAACACCAATCACCGCCAATTGGCGTCCATGGTGCATGGGTTTGCCGGTTTGGCCGCCACCTATGGCGCGCGGCGGCTGCATGGGCTTTTGGTGCAGTTTGAAACCGCGCTTGAAACCCACAGCCAGCCGCCGCCGCTAGAGGCGTTTACCAGCCTGCTGGCCGAAGCCACGCGCCTGCAGGCGCTGTTGCGCCCGCAGGCCACAACTGTGGGCTTATAGGCGTTGCGCCAAGGTGGCAAAATCCAGTTGAAACTGCTTTGGATCGGTGGGCATTTCGCCATCTAGCAGGCGGGCTTGTTCAAACAAAATGCGGCAGGCCGCTTGCTGAACTTCGCCCTCTAAGGTGCTGATTTTTGATACAAGATCATGGGCGGCATTGATTTCCAGAACCTTTTTGCTGCCCTCAAACTCGGGGTTTTGGGCCTTTAAAATGCGCTCTAGGTTGAAATCTAGGCCGCCGCTGCCAGCCACCAGACGGGCGGGGCTGTTTACCAATTTGTCGCTGGCGCGCACATCTTCGACCAGATCACCCAAAGCGGCCTTGATCGCGGCCACCGCACGGCTGCTGAGGCCTGCATCGGCAGGGGTGTGGGGGGTGGCATCGGTATTGGCAAATTGCGACAAATCGAATTCATCGCGCGCGATCGAGACAAAGGATTTGCCTTTGAACTGGCCCATCTGCGCAATCCAGAAGGCATCGATCGGGTCGGTCATCAGCAAGACATCCAGATCCTTGGCTTTGAAGGCCTCGAGATGCGGGCTGGCGGCGGCCTGTTTCAAGCTATCGGCGCTGAGCACATAAATGCTGTCTTGGCCCTCGGCCATCGTGTCGAGATAGGATTGCAGCGAGATCATTTTTTCGTGCTTCATCGACCGCACCAAAATGATTTCGGCAATTTTTTCCCGGTTTTCGGCGTCTTCGTACAGGCCTTCTTTCAGCACTTTGCCAAATTGTGCCCAAAACTGGCCATAGGCTTCGGGGTCTTTGGTGTGTTTCTTCTTCAGTTCGCTCAACACCCGCTTGGTGATGGATTTCGCAATTTTGCGGATCACCGGGCTTTGCTGCACCAATTCGCGGCTGACGTTCAGATCAAGGCTGGTGGTGTCCAAAACCCCTTGCACAAAGCGCAGCCAGCTGGGCAACAGCCCGTCCACGTCTTGGCTGATAAAGACCCGGTTGATGTAAAGACGCAGCTTGGTTTTACGCTCGGGTTCGTACAGATCAAAGGGCGCGGTGCCGGGCACATAAAGCAGGCTGGTAAATTCCAGCGTGCCTTCGGTTTTGTTGTGAATGTGCAAGAAGGGCGTATCAAAGCTGCCAAAGGTGGCGTGGTAAAATTCTGTATAGTCTTGCGCGCTCAGCTCGGCGGGCGGGCGCGACCACAGCGCTTGGGCGGAATTGGCCTGTTCGGCTGGCCCATCATCGGTTTGCACCAAAATCGGCACGGTGATGTGATCTGAGTATTTCTTGATCAAGCCTTTGATCACCGCCGCATCGGCATAGGTTTTTGCATCTTTGCGCAGTTTCAGACGCAAGCTGGTGCCAATGGCGGGGGGGGTGGCGCAGGGTGTGATCGTATAGCCGCTGCTGCCATCGCTTTGCCAAATATGGCCCATCTCTGTGCCAGCCTTGCGGGTGATCACCTCGACCTGTTCGGCCACCATGAAGGCCGAATAAAAGCCGACACCGAATTGCCCAATCAGGGTTTTGGCCGCGTCTTTTGCCTGCGATGGATCGGCCATATCCCCCAAAAACGCAGCCGTGCCCGAACGCGCAATTGTGCCCAATGTCTGGGTCAATTCATCGGCGTCCAGCCCAATGCCGGTATCGGTAAGGGTAAGGATTTTTTGTTTCGTGTCCAACGCCACGATAATTTCGTCGCGCCCCTCGTTCAGCAGCGCTGCGGTGCTTTGGCCCAGCAATTTGCGTTTATGAATGGCGTCTGATGCGTTCGACAGCAATTCGCGCAGGAAAATATCACGATCCGAATAAAGCGAGTTGATGACGATATTCAGAATTTTCCCGGTATCGGCGGTAAAATCATGCGTTTGAGCGGTCATTTGATCCTCCTTTTTGCTGGCGCGGATTTAGGCACTGGGTGTCACAAATCAAGGATCCACGGCAAGGGGGCGGGCGCAGAAAGCGGTTTGTAATGGGCGCTGGGTTCGGGCATTGTTGGGCCAATACGCAAATGCACAGGGAACAGCGCAAAATGCAGGTGATCAGCCATCATGCCTATTCGTCGCGCCGCAGCGCGATTTTGGCCCGTAACGTGGTGGCCACCAGCCAGCCTTTGGCGGCGCAGGCGGGTTTGGGCATGCTGGCGCGGGGCGGCAATGCGGTGGATGCCGCCATTGCAACCGCAGCCACCCTATGCGTGGTCGAGCCCACCGGCAACGGGCTGGGCGCGGATGCCTTTGCCATCTTGTGGGATGGCACGCAGCTGCATGGCTTGAACGCCTCGGGGCGCGCGCCCGCAGGCTGGGGGCCAGACCGCTTTGCCGGCCTGCAAAAAATGCCCTTTTGGGGCTGGGAGGCAGTGACGGTGCCGGGCGCGGTTTCGGGCTGGGTGGCGCTGTGGGAAAAATTTGGCAGTTTGCCGTTTGAAACCTTGCTAGAGCCCGCGATTTCCTATGCGGAAAACGGCTTTGCCGTCTCGCCCGTGATTGCCGATTTGTGGGCGCGGGGGGCGGCGCAGCTGGCCAATCAGCCGGGGTTTGCGGATGTCTTTATGCCAAATGGTGCCGCACCAAAGGCCGGGCAATGGTTTACAAACCCCGCGCTGGGGCACAGCCTGCGCCGCATCGCCCAAACCACGGGTGCGGCCTTTTACACGGGCGACTTGGCCGAAAAGATCGTTGATTTTGCAAAAATGCACGGCGCGGCCCTGTCGATGCAAGATCTGGCAGATCATCACGCCGATTGGTGCGGAACCATTTCGCAGCAATTCGACGATGTCAGCATGCATGAAATTCCCCCCAATGGGCAGGGCATAGCCGCGCTGATGGGGTTGGGCATTTTGAACCACACCGGCATTCGTGATTTGCACCCAGATGACCCGCAGGCGCTGCATTTACAGATCGAGGCGATGAAACTGGCGCTGCGCGATGCAGAAACCTATGTGGCCGATCCCGCCCATATGGGGCATGTCAGCAGCGAAGATTTGCTGGATCCCAGCTATCTGAAAGCGCGCGCGCAGCTGATCTCGCCCCGGCAGGCCACCAATTTTGGGGCAGGCGCCCCCAAGCGCGGCGGAACGGTATATCTTAGCGTGGGCGATAGCGCGGGGCGGATGGTGTCTTTTATCCAGTCAAACTATGCCGGGTTCGGGGCAGGGGTTGTGGTGCCGGGCACGGGCATTCACCTGCAAAACCGCGGTGCTGGTTTTTCGCTGGATCCCAACAGCCAAAACTATGTGGGCCCGCGCAAACGCCCCTTTCATACCATCATTCCGGGCTTTTTGATGCGCAATGGCGCCCCCTTGGCCAGTTTTGGCGTGATGGGCGGGCCGATGCAGGCGCAAGGCCATGTGCATATGACCCTGCGCACCCAGCTTTGGGGCCAAGATGTGCAGCAAGCCATCGACGCCCCGCGCTGGCGCGCCACCGAGGGGCTGGGTGTGGCGGTGGAAACCAGCATGCCGCAGAGATGGGCCACGCCCTGACGCTGGAACCGCCCGATAACGCCTTTGGCTTTGGCGGGGCGCAATTTGTGCAGCGGTTGGACAATGGCGCCTACGCTGCTGGCTCGGAATCGCGAAAAGACGGGCAGGCGGTGGGGTTTTAGGCGGCAGCCCGCGCAGATCATTCTGGCTGGCCAGGGCTGGCTGCTATGTCGTAGTCTTCTTCATGATGTTGCTTTCCTTTCAGTTTGATCACCCCGAGCCTAAGGCTGAGGGAATGCAACGCCACCCTTTACGCAAAGTTCAACATCAATCGGGACATCCCTCAGGTGTTACCTCGCTATGACCAAGTGCGGACCCGACATCAACAAGCGCACCCGAGACAGGATGGACGTCATGCAGTCATACTGGCCGGATTGGCGCTGAATCTTTAAGCGAAACACCTTTCTGCCTCAAAAATAGATACTTGCGGAACTGTTTTGGAGCTCTTTGGTCCCGGCGATCTGAGCTTTGGCTCCCCGCAAGCAGTCAAGGATTGACAGATTGGCTAAACCAATGAACGATTGGTTTGATCCAATGAGAAATTCCTCTGGGGCAGAATGCTACACAACCGTCCAAAAGACCTGCAGGAAACGTCCGAGGCCAGCCGCGTGCTTCAGGCGATCCGACAGATCGTAAGTGAAGGGCTTCTTCCCTCGGACGGGCGATTGCCGACGGAGCGTCATCTTGCAGCCGAGCTTGAGGCTGGGCGAGCATCGGTCCGCCGGGCGCTTGACACGCTTGAAGCGGAAGGCCTGATCTGGCGTAAGCAAGGGAAGGGCACTTTTGCTGGACAGCCGCCCGATCCGACCGAAGAGCTAGCCGCTCAGATCGCGTCAGATGTTGATCCGCTCTCGGCAATGGAGGCACGGCTTTGCATCGAGCCTGCATTGGCCGATCTTTGCGCACGTCGCGCGACTGCGGATGATGTTGCGCGGCTTCGGAAACTAGCGGAACGAACGCACGACGCGGAAGGTTCGGATTCAGCTGAGATTTGGGACGGTGCGCTGCACCACGCCATCGCTCGGATCGCGGGCAACCGTTTGATGCTGACTGCCTTTACGTTGATCGACGAAGTGCGCATGGGGGACGATTGGCAGGAAAAACGGCACCGTGCCCGAACGCCAGAAACCCGGGCATTTTACGACGCTCAACACCAAAAGATCATCGACGCCATTCATGCGCGCGACGGGACAGCCGCTGCAAACGCCATGCGCGAACATCTTGAGACATTGTTCGACAATCTCCGCAAGTCGATGGAGGGTCGACCATGACCGAGCTAGGGCCGCTTTTGCAGGTGGACGGCCTGACGATCCGCGTCGGGAACGCGCCACAGCCCTTGGTCGATGGCGTGAGCTTTGAGCTGAACCCCGGCGAAACGCTTTGCATCGTGGGAGAGTCCGGTTGCGGCAAGAGCCTGACCGCCCTCGCGTTGATGGGGCTCTTGGATGGCACGCCGCTCAGGATCGAGGGCGGGACCGCGCGGTTTCAGGGGGCCGACCTGTTGTTGGCACCAAGAGAGACGTTGCGCGCCATGAGAGGTGACCGCATCGCGATGATCTTTCAGGAACCGATGACCTCTCTTAACCCGGCGCTCCGGATTGGCGACCAGATTGCAGAGGCAGTCTGCGAACATCGCGGCGTCTCGCGCGGAGAAGGCCGGGCTCGGGCACTTGAGATGTTGGAACGGGTGCGCATCCCGGCGGCGGCAAAGCGGCTGGATGAGTATCCGCACCAGTTGTCAGGCGGGATGCGGCAACGGGTGATGATCGCCATGGCGCTGGCCAATGACCCGGCACTGCTGGTTGCGGATGAACCAACCACCGCGCTCGATGTGACGATCCAAGCGCAGATTCTCGACCTGATGCGCAATCTTGGACAGGAAACAGGTGCTGCGATGATAATGATCACGCATGATCTGGGTGTGGTGGCGGAAATGGCCGATGCAGTCGCGGTCATGTATGCTGGCCGCATTGTCGAGGCTGGCAAAACCGAGCAGATCTTCGACGATCCGCAGCATCCCTATACACTGGGCCTTATGTCCTCCATGCCATCGCTGACGGGGCGTTCGGAGCGACTGGTTACGATTCCGGGAACCGTGCCCGGCGCGCTCGACATGCCGGTGGGCTGTCGCTTTGCCGCGCGGTGTCCCTTCGCGTCAGATGAGTGCACCAAAGCGCCATCGCTAACGGATTTCGGTGGTGGGCATCGCGTTGCCTGCTGGCACGCTCCACTTGAGGCGGAACAGCCTATGCCCTCGCGGGTGTCGGCATGAGCGCGATCCTAACAGCGCGCGGGCTGACCCGCCGTTTCGTGACGAAGAAGCCGCTGTTTGTCGCGCCAACGGTGGTGCAGGCAGTCAATGGCGTCGATCTGGACATCGAAGAGGGCGAAACCTTTGCTATCGTGGGCGAGTCCGGCTGCGGCAAGTCCACACTGGCACGACTTCTGTCGCATCTGATTGCACCTTCCGAGGGTAGCGTCACTTATGCCGGAAGGGACATATCGGCGCTTAGCGCTTCCGAATTGCGGGCGCTTCGCCAGCACATGCAATTCATCTTTCAGGACCCGTTCTCCTCGCTCAATCCGCGCATGACAGTGGGCGCGCTGATCGGTGAACCCTTGAATATTCACAGCATCGGCACCGCGGCTGAGCAGCGCGCCAAGGTGGTTGATCTACTGCGCAAAGTTGGGCTGCGGCCGGAACATGCAGACCGCTACCCGCACGAGTTTTCAGGCGGACAGCGCCAGCGCATCGGCATCGCTCGGGCTTTGGCGACCGGGCCGCAGATTGTCATTGGTGATGAGCCGGTGTCGGCGCTCGACGTGTCGATCCAGGCGCAGGTGATCAATATCCTTGAGGACCTAAAGGCCGAATTCGGGCTGACCCTTGTCATCATCGCGCATGATCTGGCTGTGATCCGCCATATCGCGGATCGGGTGGCGGTGATGTATCTCGGCGAAATCGTTGAACTGGCCCCTGCGGAAGAGCTGTTCGCAGCACCCAAGCACCCTTATACTGGGGCACTGTTGTCGGCGATCCCGATCCCATCCACTGGCGCCAGGCGCCTGCGCACGACGCTTGAGGGTGATCCGCCGAACCCGATCGCACCACCGCCCGGCTGCAAGTTCCACACCCGCTGCCCACATGCACAGGACCGGTGCCGCACCGAACGTCCTGTTCTGCTTGGGACCGATGCACACCACAGCGTGGCCTGTCATTTCGCCGAAACCCTGTCGCTCCAAGGAATCGCCTCCGAAGAAAAACCAAGAGCCGCTGCCGCGCAGGCTCGGTTTGCCCGTTACAGCGCTGCGCGGGCTGCCATGGACGGCGTAGCCAAGGGATGACCATCACGACGTAACGAATAACTACAAGCCAACTGACAGAGGAGTGATCTCATGCAAACCTTAAAGACATTGGGCCTTGCGGCGTTGCTTGCCGCCTCAAGTGGTCTGGTCCACGCGCAGGACCTGCGCATTGGGCTTCAGGAAGACCCCGACGTTCTCGATCCCGACCAGTCGCGCACCTTCGTAGGGCGCATCGTCTATGCTTCGCTCTGCGACAAGCTGGTCGATATTACGCCGCAACTGGAAATCATCCCAATGCTGGCGACTGGCTGGGAATGGAATGCTGACGGCACCGAGCTGACGATGACGCTGCGAGATGGCGTGGTGTTTCACGATGGCGAGCCGTTCAACGCCGAGGCAGTGGCCTATAACCTCAACCGCTCAAAGAATTTCGAGCTGAGCCGCCGCAAGTCCGAGGTGTCTTCGGTCGAAAGCTGGGAGGTCGTAGACGACACCACGATCAAGATCAGCCTCGCAGCTCCCGATGCGACGCTCATCGCGCAGTTTGCCGACCGGGCGGGCATGATGCTGTCGCCGAAGGCTGCTGAGGAAGCGGGCGAAGAGTTCGGCCTAAACCCAGTCTGCGCGGGGCCCTTCACTTTCAAGGAGCGCATCCAACAGGATCGCATCGTGCTTGAGAAGTTCGCAGACTACTACCGCGCGGACGAGATCAACTTCGACAGCGTGACCTTCCTGCCGATCCCGGACACCACCGTGCGTCTTGCGAACCTGAGGGCTGGTGACCTTGACATGCTCGAACGTTTGGCGGCGACGGACGTGCCGTCTGTCATGTCCGATGATGGCCTGACGATGGAAAAAGCGACCTCGCTCGGCTACCAGGGGATCACGGTCAATGTCGGCAATGGCGACCGGGCGAACACGCCTATCGGCACCGACAGCCGCGTTCGTCGGGCACTTTCGCTGGCAATTGATCGTGCCGCGCTGAACCAGGTTGTGTTCGAAGGCGCGTTCGCGGCTGGTAACCAGCCTTATCCGCCGGATTCGCCGTGGTTCAACACCGCCTTCCCCGTGCCTGAGCGCGATGTCGAGGCCGCCAAGGCACTGCTTGCCGATGCCGGTTTCGCCGATGGTGTCGACGTTGAGGTGCAGGTCGCCAACAACCCGGTGCAGACGCAGGTGATGCAGGTGGTGCAGGCGATGGCCGCTGAGGCGGGCATCAATATCAGCCTGACCGCCAAGGAATTCGCGACGCTGCTGAGTGATCAGTCCGCGGGCGATTACATGGCGAGCCAGATCGGCTGGTCGGGCCGGGTCGATCCGGATGGGAACATTCACCAGTTCATGACCACTGGCGGCGGGATCAACGATTCCAAGTATTCCAACCCTGAGGTCGACACGCTCTTGAACGAGGCGCGCCTGTCCAACGACACCGCCGACCGGAAAGAAAAGTATGATGCGGCGCTTGCGATCCTGCAGGAGGACAGCCCGATCGTCTACCTCTACCATCAGGTGTGGATCTGGGCGCTCGACAACAACGTGTTGGGCTTTGTTCCCTATCCGGACGGCATGATCCGCTTGCATGGCGTGTCGATGACCGAGTAATGCCAATCGCTGTCCCGGTCATGCACCGGGGCGGCAATCTTCCCTTGCCGCAGCAGGAACAGTTATGCTTGCTTTCATCGGTCGCCGCATCCTTATCGCGATCCCAACCGTCATCCTGATCTCAATCTTTGTCTTCACGCTGCAGCACCTGCTGCCAGGCGACCCCATCCTCGTGATGGCGGGCGAAGAGCGCGATCCCGCGGTGATCGAGGCTTTGCGCGAGAAATACCGGATGAACGATCCCATCCCGGTGCAATACCTTGCCTGGGCGGGCGCTGCGCTGCAGGGCGATCTGGGGATTTCCCTGCGCACGCAGCAACCTGTTCTTGAACTGATCGGGGGAAAACTGCCTGTGACGATCCAGCTTGCCGTCATGGCGCTGATCATCGCCATCCTGATCGGCATTCCCGCCGGGGTTCTGTCGGCCTATAGGAAAGGCACGTGGATTGACTGGCTGGCCAATATCGTGGCGCTGTCGGGCCTGTCCGTTCCGAATTTCTGGCTTGGCATCATGTTGATCCTGCTGGTGTCGGTCAAACTCGGCTGGCTACCCGCTTCGGGATACATGCCGCTGTCTGAAGACCCCATGCAGTCGATCAAGGTCATGCTCATGCCAGCCTTCGTTCTGGGCACTGCCATCGCCGCGACGCTCATGCGCCATACACGTTCGGCTATGCTGTCGGTGCTGAAATCCGATTATGTTCGCACAGCGCGCGCCAAGGGTCTGCGGGAGCGCGTCGTGCTGGTGAAACACGCGCTGCGCAATGCACTGGTGCCGGTGGTGACCGTTATCACGCTTCTGTTCGGCGAACTGTTGGCTGGTGCAGTCCTGACCGAGCAAATCTTCACCATTCCCGGCTTCGGCAAACTGGTGGTGGATGCCGTATTCAATCGGGATTACGCGGTGGTCCAGGGTATCGTTCTGTGCACCGGAATCGCCTTCATCGCCATGAACATTCTGGCCGACGCGGCGTATCGCGTCCTGAACCCAAGGATGTCTGACCAATGACTGCTGTCGTCGATCCGCAGGTCTTAGCCGACCCGCTGCCTCCCCGCCGCCGCAACCGCGCATGGGAAAAGTTCCGGCGCAATCCTTATGCGCTGCTGGGCGGAGCTGTTGTTTCCTTCTTTCTGATCGTTGCGCTGCTGGCACCCATTCTGCCCGTTCCGGGACCCGCCGAAACTGACTGGTCCGCCGTGCGCAAGGCGCCATCGGCCGCACATCCGTTCGGCACGGACGAAATCGGCCGCGATGTGCTGTCTCGCATGATCTGGGGGGCGCAAGCGTCTCTGCTTGCGGGGGTCGTTTCTGTCGCGATCGCCGTGCTGCTGGGCGTGCCACTCGGGATGTTGGCTGGTTACCTGCGCGGCTGGACCGATGCCGTGATCTCGCGCTTCACCGAGGCGCTGCTGGCTGCACCGTTCTTGATCCTTGCGATCGCGCTAGCCGCCTTCCTTGGCCCGTCGTTGCAAAATGCGATGATTGCCATTGGCCTCTCGGCCATGCCGATCTTCATCCGGCTGGCCCGAGCGCAGACCCTCAGCGTGATGACCGAGGATTACGTGGAAAGTGCCCGAGCGGTCGGGATCGGGCATCTTGGCCTGATCAGGCGCTACATTCTGCCCAACATCCTGCCGCCAATCATCGTGCAATCAACGCTGACCATCGCCACTGCGATCATCGCCGAGGCGTCGCTCAGCTTTCTGGGGCTCGGTCAGCAACCGCCAGCGCCTAGCTGGGGTGCGATGCTGAACATCGCCAAGAATTTTCTCGAACAGGCGCCGTGGATGGCGCTTTACCCGGGCATTGCGATTTTTCTCGTGGTGCTGGGCTTCAACCTGCTGGGTGACGGGCTGCGGGATGCGCTTGACCCGCGCGATACGTAAGACAAAGGGACGGACATGCAATTTACCACCAGACCCGAGATCAAGGGCACTTTCGGCGTCGTTGCCTCGACCCATTGGATTGCTTCTGCCGTCGGGATGAAGATCCTTGAGGTGGGTGGCAGCGCCGCCGATGCTGCGGCGGCCATGGGCTTTACGCTGCATGTGGTCGAGCCGCATCTGAACGGGCCGTTGGGCGACATGCCGCTTCTGTGGCGCGGTGCCGGGGATGACGCGCCGCAGGTGCTCTGCGGGCAGGGGACGGCACCGGCAGGGGCGACCATCGCGCATTACCGCGCCGAAGGGTTGGACAGCGTGCCCGGTTCGGGACTTCTGGCGACGGTGATCCCCGGTGCGTTCGGGGCGTGGATGGCGCTGTTGCGGGACCACGGCAAACTGCCGCTGCGCGCAATCTTGGAGCCGGCGATCTATTACGCCCGCCATGGCCACCCCGTGCTGCCACGCGTCGCCGCGACCATTGACGGGCTGTCCGACTTCTTCCGTGATGAATGGTCGACCTCTGCCGCGACTTGGATGCCGGGGGGGAGCGCACCCCAGGCGTGGTCGCTCATGCGCAATCCCGACTTGGCCGACACATGGGACCGGTTGCTGGCCGAAGCCGAGACCGTCTCGGGCCGTGAGGCGCAGATTGACGCCGCGCGGCGCGCGTTCTACGAAGGCTTTATCGCGGAGGCGATCGACACATGGATGCGGGATGCCTGTGTGATGGATGCGTCCGGCGCGCGTCATAAGGGGGTGCTGACCGGTCAGGACATGGCAAGCTGGACAGAGACGTGGGAAACGCCGCTGTCCGTGGACTACGAAGGCTGGACAGTCTGTAAAGCTGGTATGTGGAGCCAGGGGCCAAGCCTCTTGCAGGCTTTACGTCTTCTTGATGGATCCGGCATCGCCGACATGGACAGCCGAGGTGCGGACTTTGTGCACACGGTCACCGAGGCGATGAAGCTCGCCTTTGCAGACCGCGAAGCCTATTACGGCGATCCCCTGCACAGTGACATCCCAACTGAAACGCTCTTGTCGCGCGCTTATGCCGACACCCGTCGAGGGCTGTTGGGGTCGAAAGCCTCGCTCGACCAGCGGCCGGGCCGGATCGACGGCTTCGCCCAACAGGCGGACGCCGCCATCGCCCGCGCCAAGGCAAGCGAAGAAGCCTCCGGGGGAGGCGTGGGCGCAGGCGAGCCGACCATGGCGCATCTGTCGGAAAAGCGCGGCGACACCGTGCATATCGACGTGATCGACCAATGGGGCAATTCCGTTTCGGCGACACCTTCGGGGGGCTGGCTGCAAAGCTCGCCTGTGGTGCCCGGTCTTGGCATGCCTCTCAATTCCCGCGCCCAGATGTTCTGGCTGCAAGAGGGGCTGCCCACGTCGCTCGCCCCCGGACGCCGTCCGCGCACAACGCTGTCACCGTCGATGGCGCAGGCACCCGATGGTACACGCCATGCGTTCGGCACGCCGGGCGGCGATCAACAGGATCAATGGCAGCTGATGCTGTTCCTGCGCTTGGTTCATTCCGGCATGAACCTGCAGGAATCCATCGACGCTCCGCTCTTCAACACCGCCCATTTCCAGGGGTCGTTCGATCCGCGCCCGGTGCGGCCCGGCCACCTGATGGTGGAGCCGGCTTTTGGCGAAGCCGTCATCGCTGATTTGCGGGCGCGCGGCCACGATCTTGAAGTTGCCGAGCCGTGGACCGTTGGCCGCCTGACCGCCGCATGCCGCACACCCCACGGGATGCTCAAGGCCGCCGCAACACCGCGCCTGATGCAGGCCTATGCCGTAGGACGCTGAGGAGAAAACCATGACCTATTCGATCTGTGCGTTTGACGAGAAAACCGGAGAGTTGGGCGTCGCTGTCGCCAGCCGCTTCTTTGCGGTGGGAATGCTGGTTCCACATATCCGCATCGGGCGAGGCGCAGTTGCGACGCAAGCGTTTGTCAATCCTTTGTGGGGCATCGACGCCGCAGATCATCTTGCCGCTGGATATGCACCAGTGGACGTGGTGAACGCGCTTGTTGCAGCCGATAAAGGCCAGGCCAATCGGCAACTTCACATGGTCGATGTGCAGGGCCGCACCGCAGCGCATACGGGGGTGGACTGCGTAGATTGGTGCGGACACAGGGCGGCTTTGGGTGTCTCAGTGGCTGGCAACATGCTGGTGGGCGAAGCTGTTATCGCCGATACGTTGGCCTGCTATCTCGACAGTGCGGACTTGCCGCTGGCCGAGCGGTTGATGACGGCGATGGAGGCTGGAGAAGCTGCAGGCGGTGACAAGCGCGGCACGCAATCCGCAGCACTGATTGTTCATCGGGACCAGCCGTATCCGTGGCTTGATCTGCGCGCCGACGATCATCCCGACCCGCTGGCCGAATTGCGCCGTCTCTACGATGTTGCCCATGAGCGCTTCACGATTGTCGTCAAGGCACTGCCGACAGTGCAGAACCCACATGGTTGGCTGGAGCGCGGTGGCATCGACAAGGAAATCCGCGAGGTCGACGACCGCCGCAAAGCGGAAGGCCGCGAGAGCCGCAGTTTTGGCACTCCTCTCTAAGGTCTCGTGTCGACATGACGACGTAGTAGTTCTTGGTCCTGTGTTGCTCTGCAATTTTGTTCTGAGCGGTTTGGCTTCCAGACCCTTTTCGTACCAGTTGGGATTAGCATTACAGTTGCAATTTTGATTTGATGTGGCACTGCCTTGCTACGGCTTGATGGGCGCGTCTCCAGACTGACCACGCGATGATGTCGGAGGGTTCGATCTGGCGTTGCGTCATTTTGTTCGCGATGCGGCGAATTTCCTGTATCGACCAGCGGATCAGTGCCGGTAATGCATCTGATTGTTCTTTCTCAGCGTTTTTGGGTGTGGCGCGACGTTTGCGTGATGGCGGATCACAGCGGTCATTGCGAAGGCAAGCATGACCAGCGAGACATGACGGTGCCAACCATGCCAAGAACGCGTTTCGTTATGGTCGAGGCCGAGTTCATTCTTCGCAGTTTCAAAACTGTCTTCGATCGCCCACCGGTGGCCCTCGATCCGAGCGAGGGTTTCGATCGAGGTTCCCTGTGGGCACCAGGTTGTGAAGTAAGAAGTATCGCCATCGGCAATGTTGCGGCGGATCAGAAGGCCGCGGGTCCATGTGCCGGTGAAGTCAGCGCCAAAATCACCTGCATCGAGATCTGCGAGGTCGAGATAGGCCCAGTCATGCAACCTTGTGCCTTTTGTGCCATCCCCGGGCGAGAGGCGTTTCCAGGCATCCTCGGGCAGAGCGGCGGCGATCTCCTTTGCCGTGCCAGATACGGCATAAGATTTGCCCCAAGACGTCAATCCATGACTGGAACTGACGCCAAGAACATAGCCCTTTGCCGCACGGCGCAACGTCATTTCGATGCTCCCCACCCCGTAAACGCTGTCGGCCGCCACCCAAGAGAAAGGGACATCGGTCGAGAGCGCGCGCTGAATCATAGCGCAGGCAAGAGAGGGTTTTGTGGCAAATTCAACAGTCTCGGGCACATGGGTTTTGTTCCGCCGTATCGGATCATCGGCCCATGCCTTTGGCAGATACAAGGATCGATCAATGAACGCATGGCCGTGACGCGAAACATAGGAGGCAAAGACCCCGATCTGGCAGTTGGTGATCTTACCAGCAGAACCAGTATACTGCCGCGCCACGCCGCAAGACGCGTGACCTTGTTTCAGAAAGCCAGTTTCATCAATAACCAGAACCGCATCGGGATCTGCCAGGGTT
>RFUP01000170.1 GCA_009922885.1 Paracoccaceae bacterium | reverse complement strand
GCGCATGTTGATCCGCACCGCCTGCCAACCTGCTGATGTCTTGTGCAATTCCGTCAGAGAGAGGTTGTCGATCTTGTGCGAGAACGCCTCGTAGCCCGTGATCCCCAAGGCGCGTTGCACCTGCGTCAGGATCACCCCGAAATGCGCCACCGCCACAATATCCCGCCCCGGATAGGCCGCGATCAGCCCGTCCACCGCCTGTGAGACCCGCAAGGAAACCGCGTTCCAGCTTTCGCCGTTCGGCGGAGAAACCTCGCCCGGTTGATCCCAATAGGCCTGCAAACGCTCCTGATCCTCGATCTCCTTCCAGTGCTTCATCTCCCAGTCACCGAAATGGATTTCCCGCAGCGCCGCGTCATGCTCCAAGCGCTGCCGCTCGCTTTGGATTGCATCCGCCGTGGCCGAAGCCCGCACCAGATCCGATGACACCACCAAAGCCTCGCGCGGCAATTCCCGATCCAGCCAGCCAATTTGCGCGGTGTCCGACAGGTCCGCCGGAAGATCAGTCCAGCCCACCATGCCTTTGGCATGCGTTGGCCCATGGCGGACCCAGAAGAAACGGCTCATTTCCCCTCCAACCGAATGATATGGCCTTCGCGCGGGCTGGCTTGGCCATCCGCCAAGCGTTGCCAAACAGGTAGCGCGGCGGATAGCCCGTCATGCACCGCAATATCCAGCCAAGCATCCGCCGTGCTCGCCAGTCGTTTCCAGCCTTTGGTGATTTCGCGCTCCACCACACCCGGCCCCCATTCCTCGCGCCGTTTGGCCACTTGGGCGGGCGCAAAGAAGAACTGCGGCTTTGGCCCCGGCAGATCGCTTGGCGGGCGGAAGGCCTCCCAATGCGAGGTGCCCACTGCCGCCGAATGCTTCAAAGCATCGCCCAGATGCGTGTGCAAAACTCGCTTCACCTCGGCATTCCCCGCCATATCCACGTAAACCGAGGGCACCACGGGAAGCGCGGCAATCTCGTCGTAGCTCATCACCTGATCGCAGCCGCCCGCCGCTTCCACGAAGGCGCGATTGCGCTCCGAGGTCAGCCCCACGATCCGGAAGGGTCGCGCTTCAAACTCCGCCAGAAACTTGCACAGCCCCAACCCGGTTTTTGACGAGGCACTGCCGATAATGATCGTTTCCGCCCCGAACCAGCGATTATCCGAAAGCCAATCCGCCAAGAGCCAAGACGTGGCCAAGAGCGGCTGCAACAGCGCGCGCAAATGCTCCTCGCGCGCGGGCGCTTCCGGCACCACAGTGTAAGTGTTGTAAACCGCAGCCAACCCCGCCCGATGGGGCTGGGTGCAGGCATAGATCCCCGGCGCAATCGGTTTGGGGCGGATCACCAAACCCTCGGCCATCGGGAAATACCCATAAAGCCGCGTGCCTTCGCCGAGTTCAGCGCGGCTTTCTACCACCCGCGCCGTGCCCCAAACGGGCACGATCCCCGAGTCCGCCTCGGGTGCCGGAAAGAACTGCCAATATTTCAGAACCTCGCCCGTCGCCGCATAGGTCACGTTATTCGTGGTGAGCGAAAAATGCTCGATGGCAAGCCGCGCTTCCCCTTCGGCCAACTCGGGCACTTCTCCTTCGACGCTCCGCATCGCACGGATATCGGCCTTCTGAACGATCAATTGCTGCATCTTGTCTCTCCCTTACCCGAACATGCGAAGGCCGCGCGCCTCTGCCAAGAGAGAATGCATCTGACCAAACGTCAGGGCAGGGGGCCTTTCAGCGCCAAGGGCAATCCCGCCATCACGGTCACCACTTGCGTGGCCTCGCCTGCCAAGCGCTGGTTCAACCGCCCTTGCGCCTCCCGAAATCGCCGGGAAAGCGCGTTGTCTGGCACCACGCCCATGCCGATCTCGTTCGACACGATCACCACGGGCGCGCGGCAGGCACGTAATCCCTGAAGCAATTCCGCTTCCGCAGCAGCGAGATCATGCTCGCCCAAGATCACATTCGTGAGCCACATGGTCGCGCAATCGAGAAGCACCGCCTCGCCGGGGCCGGCATCCGCCAAGGCCCCCGCCACGTCCAGAGGTGCTTCCAAGGTCCGCCAGCTTGCATCGCGCCGTGCGCGGTGCAGGCGCAGCTTCTCGCGCATCTCGTCATCCCATGCTTCCGCCGTCGCCACATAGAGCCGCCGCTCCGACAGGCGCATGGTCAGCGCTTCGGCCCATTCGGATTTCCCCGAAGCCGCGCCCCCCAAAACCAAGATACATTTTGGCGTAATGTTTTTTTGATCCGGAACCATATGCCTTGCGTAAACGTTGACAAAGGGAATGCAAGGGCTAGCCGACGCTCACATCGGCAGTTCATCAAAGCCTGGGGGGTTGAGATGGCACTGGACGGATCTAACGATCTTCAGATCGCGAAAAAAGCGATGAAGGCCGAATTACTGGACGCGGAAACCGAATTGAAGCTGGCCTATGCGTGGCGTGATCATCGCGACGAACAGGCGCTTCACCGCCTCATCACGGCTTACATGCGGCTTGCCGTTTCGATGGCGTCGAAGTTCCGCCGCTACGGCGCGCCGATGAACGATCTCATTCAGGAAGCGGGCCTCGGCCTGATGAAAGCCGCCGACAAGTTCGACCCCGATCGCGGTGTGCGCTTCTCCACCTATGCCGTCTGGTGGATCAAGGCTTCCATCCAGGATTACGTGATGCGGAACTGGTCCTTGGTGCGCACCGGCTCCACCTCCAGCCAGAAATCCCTCTTCTTCAATATGCGCCGCGTGCAAGCCAAGCTCGAACGCGAGGCTCTGTCGCGGGGCGAAGAACTTGACCGCGCGCAACTCAACCAGATGATCGCGATGGAAATCGGCGTGCCGATTGCCGATGTCGAGATGATGGATGGCCGCCTCTCCGGCTCCGATTTCAGCCTCAACGCCACCCAAAGCACCGATGAAGACGGCCGCGAATGGATGGATACCCTTGAGGATGAAGGCGCGCTTGGGTTTGAGCTCGTCGAGGAAAAGCATGACCGCGAACAGTTGCGCGGTTGGCTGGCCGAGGCGCTCGCTTCCCTCAACGAACGCGAACGCTTCATCGTGATCGAACGCAAACTCCGCGACGAGGCCCGCACGCTCGAATCCTTGGGCGACGAATTGGGCCTTTCGAAGGAACGGGTTCGCCAATTGGAAGCCGCCGCTTTCCAGAAAATGCGGAAAGCACTGGAAGGTTCCCGCAAAGAGGTGCATTCCTTCTTGTAA
This sequence comes from Paracoccaceae bacterium, assembly GCA_009922885.1. Taxonomy (GTDB): domain Bacteria; phylum Pseudomonadota; class Alphaproteobacteria; order Rhodobacterales; family Rhodobacteraceae; genus UBA9554. The sequence continues at coordinate 2,431 of RFUP01000170.1, read as the reverse complement.
TGCGAATTCTTTGCGTCCTTTTGTCCCTGATTTCCGCGCCCGCTTTCGCCGCTCCCCTTGATCAGGCGCGTGCGGCGAAGGTCGTGTTCATCGGAGAAATCCACGACAACCCCGCCCACCATGCCACGCAAGCCGAATGGGTTGCAGCGCTCAAGCCCCGTGCACTGGTTTTTGAAATGTTGACGCCAGAGATGGCGAAAGCTGCGTCGAGCGTGCCCTTCACCGATGCCGCAGCCCTCGCAGAAGCCACACATTGGGCCGAAAGCGGCTGGCCGGAATTCGCGTTTTATGCGCCGATCTTCTCCGCGGCTTCAGGCGCGAAACTCTACGGTGCGGCGGTGCCGCGTGCAGCCGCGCGCGCAGCGATGACAAAAGGCGTGGTGGCCACCTTCGGGGCAGAAGCCGCCTTGTTTGGTCTTGATCTCCCCTTCGATGCCGACCTCCAGATGCGCGCCGAGGAAGAACAAAGCGTGGCGCATTGTAATGCGTTGCCGCCCGATATGCTCGCCCCGATGGTCGAGGTTCAACGCCTCCGCGATGCCGCACTCGCCCGCTCTGCACGCCAAGCGGTGCTGGAAACCGGAGGCCCCGTGGTGGTCATTACCGGAAATGGCCATGCCCGCCGCGACCACGCCGCCCCTGCCGCGCTCTTGGTGGCCGAGCCCGGGCTCCCGGTGTTCGCGTTGGGGCAATCCGAAGCCGGTGCCATCTTCGGCACCTTCGATGCCGTGCTCGACGCCGCCCCCGCCCCGCGCGAAGATCCCTGCAAAGCCTTCCAGTAAGCCCTTGGCACGACTTGCGCGCAGGCAGACAGCGGCCTAGTCTCGCCCCGACCCGGATGGAGGCCGCAATGCTGGCAGGAAAACGCATTCTCTTGATCGTCGGCGGCGGCATCGCAGCCTTCAAGACGCCCGAACTCGTGCGGCTTTTCAAAGCGGCAGGCGCCGCCGTCACGCCCGTCCTGACCCGCGCAGGCGCGGAATTCGTCACGCCCCTCACGCTTGGCACCTTGGCCGGAGAAGAAGCCCATACCGCGCTTTTCGATCTGACGAAGGAAGTCGAGATCGGCCATATCCAGCTTTCGCGTTCTGCCGATCTGGTGGTCGTGGCCCCTGCGACCGCCGACCTCATGTCGAAAATGGCCACGGGCGCGGCCGATGATCTGGCCTCCACACTCCTCCTCGCCACCGATAAACGCGTGCTCATCGCACCTGCGATGAACGTGCGGATGTGGGAACATCCCGCAACCCAACGTAATCTGGCCACCCTGCAGAAAGATGGCGTGGCGATCATCGGGCCTAACGCGGGCGATATGGCCTGCGGCGAATACGGGCCGGGCCGGATGTCCGAACCCGCCGAGATCGTGGCACGGGCCGAAGCAATGCTTTCCGACGGGCCTTTGAAAGGCAAACGCATCATTGTGACGTCCGGCCCGACGCATGAACCCATCGATCCCGTCCGCTACATCGCCAACCGGTCGTCCGGCGCGCAAGGCACGGCCATCGCCAAAGCGCTCGCCGCCCTCGGTGCCGAAGTGGTGTTCGTCACAGGCCCCGCAACCGTGCCCTCCCCCTCGGGCGTGCAGGTGGTGAAAGTGGAAACGGCTGCCGAAATGCTCGGCGCGGTGCAAACCGCGCTGCCCGCCGATGCCGCCGTGATGGCCGCCGCCGTCGCGGATTGGCGCGTGGAAAACGCCTCGAAGGCGAAGATGAAGAAAGACGGCGGCACACTGCCCACGCTCAGTTTCACCGAAAACCCCGATATCCTGGCCACGGTTTCGCAACTGGCCCAAGGCCGCCCGAAACTCGTGGTGGGTTTTGCGGCAGAAACCAATGACGTGGTAGCCTATGCCACTGCCAAACGCGGGCGGAAGGGCTGCGACTGGATCGTGGCCAATGACGTGCGCCCGGAGACGGGTATCATGGGCGGCTCCGAAAACGCGGTGACGCTGATCACCGAGGCCGGAGCCGAAGATTGGCCGCGTATGGGCAAAGATGCCGTGGCGGAGCGCTTGGCCGCACGGATCGCGGCGGCGCTTTGATCCGCGCGGTCACGAGCGAAACGCGGCGGATGCCTCCGGCGGGGATATTTGAAAAAGAGAAAGAATGGCGATGGTGACGATCCGGATAGCTTGGGCAGAGGGCGCGGACCAAGGATTGGGGATGCCTGCCTATGCCACCTCAGGCGCGGCGGGCGCGGATCTGCGTGCGAATTTCAAGGATCGCGCCTCGGTGGTGATCGCGCCGGGCGCGCGCGCCTTGGTGCCGACGGGGCTGATCATGGAAATCCCCGAAGGCTGGGAAGTGCAGGTGCGCCCGCGCTCGGGGTTGGCGCTGAAACATGGCATCACCCTGCCCAATAGCCCCGGCACGATCGACAGTGACTATCGCGGCGAGGTGGGGGTGATTGTGCTGAATGCAGGCTCGGACGT
>RFUP01000169.1 GCA_009922885.1 Paracoccaceae bacterium | reverse complement strand
GGCGACGAACACGGCCATCTGGAGGGTCACCGGCGCTCCTCCCACCACATCCACGCGGCATACGCCACGAGGATGAGGCCGCACACGGCGAAGAGGCCCCAGAAGACGAAAGCCCACTTCTCGCCGCCCCCGCCAAGAAGAAGCGCGCCCGTAAATCCTGATCCACCGTTCTCACCAGTGGTTGTTGCCTTAACCTTCTTCGGAAGGGCAGTTCGGCGTCATTTTCTCCCGTCCGCCTGGTCGATTTTACGTCATGACGCAATCCATACGCAGTCCAGACGCAATCCATACGCTTCGGAAATTGGCAAACCCTTGGAAATGCTGCGCTACGTCATGACGCAAGCCATACACATGCCAGACGCAATCCATACCTTGAATTTCGGGGCCAAGCGGCGTATCTGACCCCGATCCACACCGTGAGAGAGACCATGGCCACCAAGACGAACCCCTTCCAATTCGTGCAGCAAACCCGCGCGGAAATCTCGAAAGTCGTCTGGCCCACCCGCCGCGAAGTGCTCCTGACCACCGTCATGGTCTTCGTGCTGGCCTCGATCACTGCCGTGTTCTTCTCGCTCGTCGACATCCTGATCAAATCGGGCCTGCAGGCGATGCTCAACGTGTTCGGCAGCTAAGGCGCGCCGCACGCAAAAAACCCTTTGCAGGCTTGTCTTTACTGCCCTCAGGCGGTAATTGCGCCCCTGTTCAGGACACCATGGTGCGCGGCGATTCGGTTGCGCGCCGTGTTTTTGTTTCGGCTGATGTCGGGCAAGTGTTTGAAATGATTTAAAGATGGGCCACTGGCCCGGAAGCGGAAACTGAGGTCGACTATGGCGAAGCGTTGGTATTCGGTAAGCGTTCTCTCGAACTTCGAGAAGAAGGTGGCCGAGCAAATCCGTCAATCGGTGGCCGAGAAAGGGCTTCAGGACGAGATCGAGGAAGTCCTCGTTCCGACCGAAGAAGTCATCGAAATCCGCCGTGGCAAGAAGGTCACCACCGAGCGCCGTTTCATGCCGGGCTACGTGCTCGTCCGCATGGAAATGTCGGATCGCGGGTTCCACCTGATCTCGAACATCAACCGCGTCACGGGCTTCCTTGGCCCGCAGGGCAAGCCCTCGCCGATGCGGGATTCGGAAGTGCAAGCGATTCTGGGTCGCGTCGCCGAAGGCGAAGAAGCCCCGCGCACCCTCATCCGCTTCGAGATCGGCGAGAAGGTCAAAGTCGCCGACGGCCCGTTCGAGGGCTTCGATGGCATGATCGAGGAAATTGATGAGCAGGCTCAACGCCTTAAGGTCGCCGTGTCGATCTTTGGCCGTGAAACGCCTGTCGAACTGGAATTCACTCAGGTCTCTAAACAGTCCTGATCTGAAGGCGTGGGAGGCGAGGGGCGCGCGCGCACCGAACCGCACCACACAACTCGTAAACCCCTGACGCGTTAGGGGTTTGTTGGAAAAAGGAGAGGCCAAATGGCCAAGAAACTCATTGGCACGTTGAAGCTCAACGTGAAAGCCGGTCAGGCAAACCCGTCCCCGCCGGTTGGTCCGGCGCTCGGTCAGCGCGGCATCAACATCATGGAATTCTGCAAGGCGTTCAACGCCAAGACCGCAGATATGGAGCAGGGCGCTCCGACCCCGGTGGTGATCTCGTACTACCAGGACAAGTCCTTCACGATGGAAATCAAGACGCCGCCCGCGTCCTACCTCCTCAAGAAGGCCGCTGGTCTTCCGCCGGTTGGCAAGCGTAACCGTCCGAAAGGCTCTCCGAAGCCCGGTCGTGAAGTCGCTGGCACCGTGACCGTTGCTCAGGTCCGCCAAATCGCTGAAACCAAGATGCGTGACCTTTCGGCCAACGACATCGACGCCGCAATGCAGATCATTCTGGGTTCCGCGCGCTCTATCGGCATCGAGGTGAAGTAAGATGGCAAATCTCGGTAAGCGCATCCGCGCAGCTCGTGAAGCATTCGCTGGCAAAGAAAACCTTTCGCTGGAAGACGCAGTCGCACTGGTGAAGGCCAACACCACCGCCAAGTTCGACGAAACCATCGAAGTTGCTGTGAACCTCGGCGTTGACCCCCGTCACGCAGACCAGATGGTCCGCGGCGTTGTCGGTCTCCCGAACGGCACCGGTAAAACGGTTCGCGTTGCAGTGTTTGCACGCGGCGCCAAGGCTGAAGAAGCCAAGGCCGCAGGCGCAGACATCGTTGGCGCAGAAGACCTGATGGAAACCATCCTCGGTGGCACCATCGACTTCGACCGCTGCATCGCAACCCCGGACATGATGCCGATCGTCGGCCGTCTGGGTAAGGTGCTCGGCCCGCGTAACCTGATGCCGAACCCCAAGGTTGGCACGGTGACGATGGATGTCGGTCAGGCTGTGAAGAACGCCAAGGGCGGTGAAGTCCAGTTCCGCGTTGAAAAAGCCGGTATCATCCACGGCGGCGTTGGCAAGGCATCCTTCGATGCAGCCAAGCTCGTGGAAAACATCCGCGCCTTCGTTGACGCTGTGCAAAAAGCCAAGCCCACGGGCGCAAAGGGCACCTACATGAAGAAGGTCTCGATCTCTTCGACCATGGGCCCGGGCGTTTCGGTGGATATCGCTTCGGCAACCGCTCAGTAATCAGAGCGCGTTCAGAATAGAAAGGCCCCGCGTTTGCGGGGCCTTTTTGTATTCCGGGCCTCAGCCTGCAGCCAACAATCGCTGCGGATCGAGCAAGCGTTTTTTCTGACCGGGCGCGCTGGCGATGATGTCGCGCAAGCCATCTCCAGTGAAACTCGGAAAATGTTCGCGCACGATCTGGTCGATCTCAGCACGCGCTTCGGGCGTGTCATAAGACGGATCGAAGGCTTCCGCGCCCTCAAGCTTTTGCGATTGCTTGATCTTCGAATCCTGGCTCTCATGCGCGACGTGGATATAGGCCCATGGGCGCGGATCGAGCATGGAAGGGATATGCCAATGCGCTTGGTTGTGGATGCCCTGATAGGGGTTCCGCACTTGGCCCGGCAGGTTCACATAGGCCCAAGCGATTGCGATATAGGGCGCGAATTTCCGAATGATCTTCGGTTCGCCATCCACCATCGTCAGGTAAAGCCCACGCGGGAAGCTAATCAATTCGTTGTTCCGCGCATGGCGCTTGGTCCAGCGAAGCGTCTTGACCGTATCGGCGCAAATCGCATCGTCATCATCGAGCCGGAAATGCGCGGTCTTTTGCGAGATACCCGCCGTCATATCCGCAATGCGCGGATTGAGTTCATGGGTAATGTGCTCGGCGTCCGAATAGATCACTTCGATCTGTGGAATATCCGCCACCGCCTTGTTCAAGCGCCGCTGATATTCTTCTGGCATCACCTTCGAAGACACGACGAGAACTTTGAAATCCTGATCGGATTGCGCCTTGATCGAGGGCAGGGTGATGTTTTCGAAAAGATAAAACCGCTCTTCCATGCGCTTGGGGTCGTAAAGCACTTTGAAGCGCTGTTCTTCGTCCTGAATGCGGCGCGCGATACGCGTGTCATTGCGGCCGAAAAACGAAAACCTGATATAACCGTAAACGGTTGTCATGTGATTGGCCTGTATTTTTGTTTTTACTGCTTATAGTTTTAATCAACGCTAGGTTTAGGCCTGAATTCTGTCAAGCTCTCAGGGCTGTGATCGCGATTTGGCAGGCGCGGTGTGGTTTTTAAGAATAGCCCCTTGGGTTTTCTCCGAAACTGTCGTAACGAGCCATCTCCATCAGTTCGCCGATTCGTAACCGCGACTCGGTCTGGTGGCCTGTCCAAGACGGAGGGCCGAGGGAAACCTCAATAAGTCCTTCCTGAGATGGGGAAAGAGACGAATTTTCCGCGGGATGTGTCCCACGGGTGATCTAGGCTCCGGACCCTGAAATGGACCCGAACGGCGGTGGCAACACCGCCAAACTTGAGCCGGGGGAAACCCCAAACTTGGAGTGAAACTGTGGATAGAGCCCAGAAAGAGAAAGTGGTCGAGGAACTCGGCCAGATCTTTGAAAGCTCTGGCGTTGTGGTCGTTTCCCACTACGTAGGTCTCACGGTTGCTGAGATGCAGACCCTGCGGGCGCTGATGCGCCAAGCTGGCGGTGGTGTGCGTGTCGCCAAGAACAGGCTCGCCAAGATCGCCCTTCAGGGAAAGCCTTGCGAAAGCATCGGCAACTTGCTGACGGGTATGACCGTACTGTCCTATTCCGAAGATCCCGTGGCTGCGGCCAAGGTCGTCGAGGAATTCGCCAAGCAGAACAAAAAGTTCGAAATCCTTGGCGGTGCAATGGGCGGAGCGGCTCTTGACCGTGCCGGCGTTGAAGCCGTGTCGAAACTGCCGTCGCGCGAAGAGCTCATCTCTTCGATCGTGGCATGCATCGGCGCACCTGCTTCGAACATCGCTGGCGCAATTGGCGCACCTGCTTCGAATATCGCATCCATCCTGTCCACCATCGAGGACAAGGCTGCTGCGTAAGCAACCCGATATCTGCGTAGGGGTTTAAACCTCACACGTTGGAACACATCTAAACGAACGGAACGGAAAAATGGCAGATCTTAAAGCACTCGCCGAGCAAATCGTGAACCTCACGCTGCTTCAGGCACAGGAACTCAAGCAGATCCTGAAAGACGACTACGGCATCGAGCCCGCAGCTGGCGGCGCTGTGATGATGGCTGCTGGCCCGGCTGCTGGTGCAGCTGAAGCAGCAGAAGAAAAGACCGAATTCGACGTGATCCTCGTCGACGCAGGCGCAAACAAGATCAACGTGATCAAAGAAGTGCGCGGCATCACCGGTCTCGGCCTGAAAGAAGCCAAGGACCTCGTGGAAGCTGGCGGCAAGGCTGTGAAAGAACAGGCTCCGAAAGCTGAAGCTGAAGAGATCAAGAAGAAGCTCGAAGCGGCTGGCGCCAAGGTCGAGCTCAAGTAATTTCCGCCGGGTTCGCCCGGAAGGAATTCAGGCTGGCTCCGGAGATTCCGGGGCCAGCCGAACCTGTCTCAGAGAGGGCCTCTACACGAGACCTTCCCTGAGGCGAGGTTCCAAGATCGGGAGGCCACTGGTGGGACAGTGGTCGTGAATTGATCTGGACTGCCGGTTTCAGAGGGATGTGGCCGTAGCCCGACGGCGCGCATCACTCATGGGAAACGAAAGGTGACATCGACCATGGCTCAGACCTTCCTTGGCCAGAAACGTCTTCGCAAGTTCTACGGTAAAATCCGTGAAGTGCTTGATATGCCGAACCTCATCGAGGTTCAGAAAAGCTCTTATGACCTCTTCCTGAACTCGGGCGACGGGCCGAAGCCCCGTGACGGTGAAGGCCTCATGGGCGTTTTCCAGTCGGTGTTTCCGATCAAGGATTTCAACGAGACCTCGATCCTCGAATTCGTGAAATACGAGCTCGAAAAGCCGAAGTATGACGTCGAAGAGTGCATGCAGCGCGACATGACCTACTCGGCTCCGCTGAAGGTCACCCTCCGCCTCATCGTGTTCGATGTGGACGAGGACACTGGCGCGAAGTCCGTGAAGGACATCAAGGAACAAGACGTGTTCATGGGTGATATGCCACTCATGACCCAGAACGGTACCTTCATCGTGAACGGCACCGAGCGTGTGATCGTTTCCCAGATGCACCGCTCGCCGGGCGTGTTCTTCGATCACGACAAGGGTAAAACGCATTCCTCGGG
>RFUP01000168.1 GCA_009922885.1 Paracoccaceae bacterium | reverse complement strand
GTGCTGGAAAGCCTTTCCTCTGCCCCCTTGGCGCGGATGTCCGGATCAGGCGCAACCTGCTTTGCCCTTTTCGAAACCCGCGAAGAGGCCGAAAAACTGGCAAACGCCCTCCGCAGCGCGCGGCCAGAATGGTGGATCGCCGCCACCCGCCTCTTGCCCTGATCCAATTTCGCTTTTGGAAATATCCTCGGGGGGTCCGGGGGTCAGACAGCCCCCCGGCTTCACTCGGACACACCCCAGGTCTTTTCGATCAAAGGCAGATAGCGCATCCAACCCTTTGCCAGACCCGGTGAAATTCCTTGCCGGATCTGCCACTTGGACAGCGTCGGCATATCGCCGCCCGCTTCCGGGGCGAGGCAGGCCTCATCCCACTCAAGGCCGAGAGCCGCGAGAAGTGGTTCGAGAACATGGCGGGGCTTGGCGGTCAGATCGTCGAGCGAAATCTCCTGCCATTGGCCGGGCGCGGCGCGGCGTCGGCCTTGGGTGGCAAGCCGCAGATGCAGGTCATATTGGGCGAGAATATTGGCGAAATCGGTCGCATAGCCGTGCCCGACCGAGAAATCGTTGCGGAAGCACGACCACGCCGTTGCGAGGCGCGGGCGGCGCATATGGAGGATCAGGGCATCGGGAAAAAGGCGCGGGATCATCGGGGCGAACCACCAATTCTCCGGCATTTTATCGATCAACACCTGCCCGGGATGGCGGGCCGCGCCGATGGCGTAGAGGTAATTGGTGCGCGCTGAGGCGAAGCACTGGCGGCTTGCCTCGGCCAGAAAGGCGAGATGCGGGTTCTGCCCCGGTCGCTCCAGCGCCAAAGCAGGCGCAAGAGCGGTGCATTCGCCCAGATTCGTGATGCCGGGATGCGCGCCAAGCATTTGTGCCATGAGCGAGGTGCCGGAGCGCGGCATGCCCAGCACGAAGACCATACGAGGCCCGAAGGCGATGTTGCGGAGTGTGTCTTGCAGGCCGTCTTCGGCGGCCATCAGCGCTTCGGCCAAGGCGCGGGTTCTGGTCAGGTCGTAGGGGGCAGATTTCAGTCGGTTTGCGGCGCAGAATGCGGTGAAGGCTTTGTCAATTTCGCCGCAGTCGTCCCAGCATTTTCCAAGCATGAACTGGATCTGGGCGGCTTGTTCGGGCGGCACCCCGTTCCGCGCGCCCAAGTCTTGCAGCCGCTGGAACACCGGATCGTCGCGGTCGATCGTGCCGGAACTGACGTAGATCCAGAAGGCACCGATCAGCCCGGGGGTCTTTTCGAGCAACGAAAGCGCCCGCTGCCGTGCGTCGAGGAAACGGCCGCTGTTTAGCTCTTTCCGCCCTAAGGCGAGTTCCTTGGAGAGGATTTCATCTTCCATGCGGCGTCGTGCAGCTCTCTACAGAATACCTGGCGAAACTCGGGCCGCCACAGCAGGCCAGAGAGTTGACCCTGATGGGAATATCCTAAAGCCTATCTGGGATACACATCTCGGATAGGTCATGCCTCAAAGCCGCATCCTTTATCGAAGCCTCTCCAAGCACGCGGATTTTGACCCGTCCGATCTTGATATCTTGCGCACGTCCCTGGTCAACAATGTGGCGCAGGGGATCACGGGGTTTCTGGTGCGGGCGGAAGCCGAGTTCTATCAGGCCCTTCAGGGTGAAACCGAGGCTTTGGTGAACTTGATAGGGCGGCTGAGTGCCGATGAGCGGCATTCCGACATCGAGATCCTTTTGTTCAGGAACACCGACGCGCCAAGCCCGTTCGAGAGCTGGGCCATGAGCTACGACCAGTTCGGGTTTTCAAACATCGGCATTGCGCCGAGCCTACCGGGCACTCGAACACCGATCAGCAAAGAAGATTCCGAGCGCATATGGAATCACATGGAATCCGTTGCCTCGGCAGATGCGGCTTTCGGACCTGCTTTTGCTTATGCGCGCCTTCCCGGAGAGACCGATCTGGCTTACGCAAAAAGGCTTCATTTGGGATAAACCCGGCGGGATTGCAGCGCGCGTGCCACCCTCGGGTGCTGCGGGCAACGGCGGTGCCAATACCGAGGGGCTGGAAACCCGGCAGATTCCAGCCCGACCCCTTATTTGCTTGCGTTCTGTAGCTTTCTGGCCTAAGTCGCGCGCGTCGACAGGGGCCGGAGAGAGCACCAGACGCAGTCAGGCAGGGCTGGGATACCACCGGCCCTTTTGCGTTTGATGAACCGGACCATGACCAACCGAAGACCGGCGGAGACAACCGCATGGCCAGAAAACACGAGAAAAGGAACTGATTTATATGTGCGCCAAGAACGCAATGGAAGAATTTGAAGCCCTCCTGCAGGAGAGCTTTGAAATGGACACCCCCGAAGAGGGTTCCGTAGTTAAAGGCAAGGTCATCGCGATTGAAGCGGGCCAAGCCATCATCGACGTCGGCTACAAAATGGAAGGCCGCATCGATCTTAAAGAATTCGCAAACCCCGGCGAGGCCCCTTCGGTGGCTGTTGGCGACGAAGTGGAAGTCTACCTCCGCGCCGCTGAAAACGCCCGTGGTGAAGCTGTCCTGTCGCGCGAAATGGCGCGCCGCGAAGAAGCTTGGGATCGCCTTGAGAAGGCCTATGCTGCTGAAGAGCGCGTCGAAGGCGCAATCTTCGGTCGCGTCAAGGGCGGCTTCACGGTTGACCTCGGCGGCGCCGTGGCCTTCCTTCCGGGTTCGCAGGTTGACGTGCGCCCCGTGCGCGACGCAGGCCCGCTCATGGGCCTCAAGCAGCCGTTCCAGATCCTCAAGATGGACCGTCGTCGTGGCAACATCGTTGTCTCGCGTCGTGCGATCCTCGAAGAGTCGCGTGCGGAACAGCGTGCTGAAGTCATCGGCAACCTCGCAGAAGGCGATACGGTTGACGGCGTGGTCAAGAACATCACCGAATACGGTGCCTTCGTTGACCTCGGCGGCGTTGACGGCCTGCTGCACGTGACCGACATGGCATGGCGCCGTGTGAACCACCCGTCGGAGATCCTGAACATCGGCGAGACCATCAAGGTCCAGGTGATCAAGATCAACAAAGACACCCACCGCATCTCGCTCGGCATGAAGCAGCTGCAGGAAGATCCGTGGGATCTGGTTGCTGCCAAGTTCCCGCTGGGTTCCGTGCATCAGGGCCGCGTGACCAACATCACCGACTACGGCGCGTTCGTCGAGCTGGAGCCGGGTGTGGAAGGTCTCGTTCACGTGTCCGAAATGTCCTGGACCAAGAAGAACGTGCACCCCGGCAAGATCGTTTCCACCTCGCAGGAAGTGGACGTCATGGTGCTCGAGATCGACGGTTCCAAGCGTCGCGTCTCGCTCGGCCTCAAGCAGACCCAGCGCAACCCGTGGGAAGTCTTCAAAGAGACCCACCCGGAAGGCGCCGAGGTTGAAGGCGAAGTCAAGAACATCACCGAATTCGGCTTGTTCGTTGGCCTGCCGGGCGACATCGACGGCATGGTTCACCTCTCCGACCTGTCGTGGGACGAGCGCGGTGAAGATGCGATCCAGAACTACCGCAAGGGCGACATGGTCAAGGCCGTTGTCTCCGAAGTCGACGTTGAGAAAGAGCGTATCTCGCTCTCGATCAAAGCTGTTGGCGGCGACCGCTTCGCGGATGCCGTGGGCGGCGTGAAGCGTGGCTCGGTGATCACCGTCAACGTGACCGCGATCGAAGACGGCGGCATCGAAGTGGAATACGAAGGCATGAAGTCCTTCATCCGCCGCTCCGATCTGTCGCGTGACCGTGCCGACCAGCGCCCCGAGCGTTTCGGCGTGGGCGACAAGATCGACGTGCGCATCACCAACATCGACGCCAAGACCCGCAAGCTGGGCCTGTCGATCAAGGCACGCGAGATCGCGGAAGAGAAGGAAGCCGTGGAACAGTACGGTTCGTCCGACTCCGGCGCATCGCTCGGCGATATCCTTGGCGCGGCTCTGAAGGGCAACTAAGCCTTTCGGCCTTAAGGCCAGAAAATTGCCCCGCGCGGACCCGTCCGCGCGGGGCTTTTTTGTGCCGAATCGCCAAGAGTTATGGCGTGCACGCGAGGCGAAAGGCCGCCTCTGAACCCCGTTTCTGGGCATACTCTCAAGTTTTCAGGGCTTTAGCGCCAAGAACTTTCAATCCAACTGCTGCTTTTGCTTCCCCCACACGAATTTTAGTGCCTATAGTCTTGAGGGAAGAGAGGCCGAAACGGCCCGAGTTAATTGTACCTTGGGGGAGGTATCGGATGATCCGGTCCGAATTGATCCAGAAGATTGCAGATGAGAACCCGCATCTTTTCCAACGTGACGTTGAAAAGATTGTGAACACGATTTTCGAAGAAATCACGGAAGCGATGGCGCGGGGCGACCGCGTTGAGCTGCGTGGCTTCGGGGCCTTCTCGGTGAAAAGCCGGGATGCGCGCACGGGCCGCAATCCGCGCACCGGCGATCCGGTGGACGTGGAAGAGAAGAACGTGCCTTTCTTCAAGACCGGGAAACTTCTGCGCGACCGCCTGAACGGGAAGTAACCGATGCGCTATATCCGCTATGCCTTCATGGGTGCCTTGGCACTCTGCCTCATTGCTGTTGCTTTGGCCAATCGCCAGGTTGTGGCTTTGAAGCTTCTGCCGGAAGGCTTGGCGGAGATCGTTGGCCTCAACCATTCCATCGAGATGCCGCTGTTTCTCGTTATTTTCGCAGGCATCCTTGCGGGGCTGCTGATCGGCTTCGTCTGGGAGTGGCTGCGGGAATACAAGCACCGGGCGGAAGCTGCCACCAAAACCGCCGAGGCTGCGCGGTTGGAAAAGGAACTGCATCGCGTCAAGCGCCGCACGGGCGATGGCCGTGACGAGGTTCTCGCGCTTCTCGACGATGGCCGCTGAGGGCTGACATGGGCGTTATGGTCGAACGGCCGCAGGGGGCTTTGCCCGTGCGTGTCAAAGTCTGCGGACTATCGAAGCCGGAACATCTTGCTGCGGCAGTCGAAGCAGGCGCAGCTTATGTGGGCTTCGTTTTCTTCGAGAAATCTCCACGCAATGTGACGGTAGACGTGGCGCAGGCTTTGGCGGTCGAAGTGCCTGTAGGCGTGGCCAAAGTGGCGCTTGTGGTGGACGCGGATGACGCCACGCTGGATGCGATCACGGCGCGCGTGCCTTTGGACATGATCCAGCTTCACGGCAAGGAAAGCCCCGAGCGCGTGCGCGAAATCCGTGCCCGCTATGGCTTGCCGGTGATGAAAGCCGTTGGGATTGCGGAGGCGGCCGATCTTGAAAAACTGCCCCATTACGAGGCGGTAGCGGACCAGATCCTTGTGGATGCGAAGCCACCGAAAAGCGCAGACCTGCCGGGTGGAAATGGACTGGCCTTTGACTGGCGCCTGATTACCGGGCGGACTTGGGCGAAACCGTGGATGCTGGCAGGCGGCTTGACCCCTGAAAACGTGGCCGAGGCAATCCGGCTGACGGGCGCGCGGCAGGTGGATGTTTCTTCCGGTGTCGAATGCACACCGGGGGAAAAGGAGGCGGGCCTTGTGGCTGCGTTTATTCGCAACGCGCAGACTGCCCGCTAAGCCCCCTAAAAATAGGCGAGCGCTTGCTCTTGACCGCAGGCTTCTCTAGGACACTTTAGACGAATTCGGGAGCGAGCACGCCATGTCCAACGATCTCTTCAACAGCTTCATGACCGGACCTGACGAAAAGGGCCGTTTCGGCCAATTCGGTGGGCGCTTCGT
>RFUP01000167.1 GCA_009922885.1 Paracoccaceae bacterium | reverse complement strand
ACGATTGAAGAAGCGCTCGAAGGACGGGACCGATTTGACGAGGCGATGGAACTCCGCACCCGGCAGCATCAGGATTTGCGAAGCTTCCGAAGCCGATGCAGTAGTAACGGCATGGCCGTCTCGCATCAGCCCGCGTTCGCCGAAGCTGTTGCGCGGCCCGAGGAGCGAGATGACCTCGCCGTTGGCTTCCGTGACCTGGATCTGCCCACGTTCCACAATGTAGAGCCCTTCAAGGGGCGCGCCTGCGGTGTAGATGATCCCGTTTTGCTCGATGGTTCTGCGGATAAAGGAACCGGCGACCCGCGCCAGCTCGTCTCTCGGCAGTGTGTCGTAGGGGTGGACCGTTTCGATGAAGGCAATGATGGACGCGAGGGTCTGAGGCATGGCCGGATGGTCCGATACTTGGAAAGTGTGCGCCCCCGGGTTTCCCCGGAGGCGCGGTATTGATTAGTGGCCCGTTGCCGCGCCTGCGCCTTTCGGCACGCGGATCGATTCCACGAGGTCCTGAACGTGCTTCGGCGGTTCAGCCGATGCGTTGGACACGAAGTAGGCAACCACGAAGTTGACCAGTGCACCCACTGCGCCGAACGAGGTCGACTTGATGGAGAGCAGAAGCGGGTCAGCGTCGGTGAAGCTGTTGGTGCCCGGAACGAAGAACCAGCCCTTGTGCAGGAAGATGTAGACCACGGTGATGGTCAGACCTGCGAGCATACCTGCCACGGCGCCCTTGTTGTTGATGCGCTTCGAGAAGATGCCCATCATCAGTGCCGGGAAGATCGACGACGCTGCGAGACCGAAGGCGAGTGCCACGGTTTGTGCCGCGAAGCCGGGCGGGTTGAGGCCGAGGTAGGTTGCAACTGCGATAGCAACAGCCATCGAGATACGCGCTGCCAGGAGTTCGCCCTTTTCCGAGATACCCGGGTTGAGCTGGCCCTTGATCAAGTCGTGCGAGATTGCCGACGAGATCGCGAGCAAGAGACCTGCTGCGGTCGAGAGAGCGGCTGCGAGACCACCAGCGGCCACGAGCGCGATCACCCAGCCGGGAAGATCAGCGATTTCCGGGTTTGCGAGCACCATGATGTCGTTGTTCACGGTGAGCTCGTTCGCATCTTTCGCACCAACGTAGTTGATGAGGCCGTCGCCGTTCTTGTCTTCGAACTTCAGAAGACCGGTCACTTCCCAGTTCTTCATCCACTCGGGACGAGCTTCGTACGAGATCGGAGCAGCGGCTGCACCCTGCGGGTAAACCGTGTTGATCAGATTCAGACGCGCCATTGCTGCCACAGCCGGAGCGGTGAGGTAGAGGAGCGCGATGAACACGAGTGCCCAACCGGCCGAAGAACGGGCATCTGCCACTTTCGGAACGGTGAAGAAGCGGACGATCACGTGCGGCAGACCTGCGGTACCGATCATGAGCGACACGGTGAACAGGAACATGTTCAGGGTCGTGTCGGACTGGGTCAGGTAGGATTTGAACCCGAGGTCGGTCACCAGTTGCTCAAGCGTGGTCAGCAGCGGCTGGCCCGAGGACTTGGCATCCGAGAAGAGGCCGAGCGGGGGCAGCGGGTTGCCGGTGAGCTGGAGCGAGATGAACACAGCCGGGATCGTATACGCGATGATCAGAACGACATACTGAGCCACCTGGGTGTAGGTGATGCCCTTCATGCCGCCGAGAACGGCGTATGCGAACACGATTGCTGCGCCGATGTAGAGGCCAGTTGCTTTGTCCACTTCGAGGAAGCGGGAGAAGGCAACGCCCACACCGGTCATCTGGCCGATCACGTAGGTCACGGAAGCAACGATCAAGCAGATCACGGCCACGAGACGTGCGGTTTTCGAGTAGAAGCGGTCGCCGATGAATTCCGGAACGGTGAACTTGCCGAACTTCCGCAGGTAGGGAGCGAGAAGCATGGCGAGCAGCACGTAGCCGCCGGTCCAGCCCATCAGGTAGGCCGAGGTGTCATAACCGCCGAAGGCGATCAGACCTGCCATCGAGATGAACGAAGCCGCCGACATCCAGTCAGCGCCAGTGGCCATCCCGTTCATGACCGGGGGAACGCCCTGGCCAGCTGCGTAGAATTCTGCGGTCGAACCCGCGCGGGCCCAGATCGCGATGCCGATGTAGAGTGCGAAGGTCGCACCCACGATCAGCAGGTTAAGGGTAAACTGATCCATGTTCCTGTTATCCCTCTTATTCTTCTACGCCGTGTTCGCGGTCCAGTTTGTTCATTTTGGCCGCGTAGGCGAAAATGAGAATCAGGAACACGATGATTGAACCTTGCTGGGCAAACCAGAAACCAAGATCCGTGCCGCCAACGCCGATGCCCGAAAGCATGGGGCGTAGCAGAATGCCGAAGCCGAACGAGCAAACGAACCAAATCACCAAGAAGATCTTGATGGTCTTGATGTTCGCGGCCCAGTAGGCGTTGGACGATGAATTGTCCGCCATTTGTGTCACTCCCTTCCGTTATGTCTCCGGCCCGCCTTTTCCTTCCAAAGACGGGCCCCCCTGTTACGCTGTTGCTGTCTTAACGATCGAGGCAAGCGAGGTACGGATGTCTGAAATGGCGCCCATTGCGTCCACCCGTTTCAACAAGCCCTTGCCATCGTAATAGGCAATCAGCGGCGCCGTCTGGGCGTGATAGGCACTAAGCCGCTCTCGCACCGTCTCAGCATTGTCGTCGGCACGACGTTTGAATTCCGTGCCGCCGCATTTGTCACAAGAGCCCGCGGTGGCGGGCAACTTGAATTCGTCATGGTAACCTTCGCCGCATTTGGCGCAGGTGTAGCGACCAGATACACGGGCCACCATAGCTTCATCTACCACATCTAGACTGATTGCGGCAGTCACTTGCTGTGCAGATGCAGAAAGTAGGTCATCGAGGGCCGCGGCCTGACCCGCCGTGCGCGGGAAACCGTCAAGAATAATGCCCTTCTGGGTGTCCGGTTCGGCCATACGATCCTTGAGGATCGCAAGGACGATATCGTCGGAAACGAGTTGGCCCGCTTCCATCACCGCCTTGGCGCGTTTGCCCGCATCAGTTCCGGCAGCAACAGCCGCGCGGAGGAGATCACCGGTGGAAAGCTGAACGAGGCCGAAATCCTCTTCCAGCATCCGGGCCTGAGTGCCCTTCCCGGCACCCGGAGGGCCGAGAAGGATAAGAACTGCAGGGTTTGCCATGGTTTTTGCTTCCCTGCCTTAGCCGCGGTTCATCCGGTTGTTGATCAACTCGTCGACGACCGAAGGATCGGCCAGCGTCGAGGTGTCGCCCAAAGAGCCGTAATCGTTCTCGGCGATCTTGCGCAGGATGCGGCGCATGATCTTGCCCGAGCGGGTCTTCGGCAAGCCGGGTGCCCACTGGATGAGATCGGGCGAGGCAATCGGGCCGATTTCTTTACGCACCCAAGTGACCAGCTCCTTGCGGAGTTCGTCCGACGGCTCGATGCCGTTCATCAGGGTGACATAGGCGTAGATGCCCTGCCCCTTGATGTTGTGCGGGTAACCGACCACGGCCGCTTCGGCGACTTTCTCGTGCGCGACGAGGGCTGATTCGACTT
Organism: Paracoccaceae bacterium; assembly: GCA_009922885.1. Lineage (GTDB taxonomy): Bacteria > Pseudomonadota > Alphaproteobacteria > Rhodobacterales > Rhodobacteraceae > UBA9554. Next base: position 2,142 of record RFUP01000167.1, on the reverse strand, counting down.
CGGCGGTGCCCATACGGTGACCGGATACGTTGATCACGTCATCGACGCGGCCCGTGATCCAGTAATCGCCATCGGCATCGCGGCGGCAACCGTCGCCGGAGAAGTAATAGCCCTTGTAGTCACCGAAGTAGGTTTTCTCGAAGCGCTCGTGATCGCCCCAGACGGTGCGCATCTGACCCGGCCACGAGTCCTTGATGCAGAGAACGCCTTCGCAGGGCGTTTCGTGGACTTCGGCACCGGAGGTCGGTTCGAGAACCACGGGCTGCACACCGAAGAACGGGGTTTGTGCCGCACCCGGCTTCAGCGCGGTTGCGCCCGGCAGCGGGGTGAGCATGTGGCCACCGGTTTCGGTCTGCCAGAAGGTATCGACGATCGGGCACTTACCCTTACCGACGACGTCATTGTACCAGTTCCAGGCTTCCGGGTTGATCGGCTCGCCAACCGAACCGAGGAGCTTGAGCGAGGAGAGGTCATACTTGGTGACAAAGTCAGTGCCCTGCCCCATGAGCGCACGGATCGCGGTGGGCGCGGTGTAGAACTGGTTGACCTTGTGCTTTTCGCAGACAGCCCAGAAGCGGCCTGCGTCCGGATAGGTCGGAACACCTTCGAACATCAGCGTGGTCGCGCCGTTCGCCAGCGGGCCATAGACGATATAGGAGTGGCCCGTGACCCAACCCACGTCAGCGGTGCACCAGTAGATGTCGCCCTCATGGTAATCGAAGGTGAACTGGTGGGTCATCGCTGCATAGACGAGATAACCGCCCGTGGTGTGCACGACGCCTTTCGGCTGACCCGTGGACCCCGAGGTGTAGAGAATGAAGAGCGGATCTTCCGCGTTCATTTCGGCGGGCGTGCAGAAGGACGAAGCTTCGGCAGCGAGCGCGCCATAATCGTAATCGCGGCCATCGATCCAGGTGGTCTGGTCGCCGGTGCGCTTCACGGCCAAGGGCGTCCGGCGAGAAGCCTGCGAAAACGATGGAGTGGATCGCGCCGATACGCGCGCATGCGAGCATTGCGTAGGCCGCTTCGGGGATCATCGGAAGGTAGATCACCACACGGTCGCCTTTGCCGACACCCATGTCCTTCAGCACATTGGCCATGCGCGAGGTTTGGGCCAGCAATTCACGATAGGTGATGTTCTGCGCGGGCTCATTGGGATCATCCGGCTCCCAGATGATTGCAATCTGATCGGCACGGGTGCCCATATGGCGGTCGATGCAGTTTGCGGAAACGTTCAGCGAGCCATCTTCGAACCAGCGGATGTCGATGTTGCCGGGCTTGAACGAGGTGTTTTTTACCTTGGTGTAAGGACGGATCCAGTCGACCCGCTTACCATGCTTGCCCCAGAAACCTTCGGGGTCGGACACCGACTCCGCATACATCGTGCGGTAGGCTTCAGCGTCGATATGTGCCGATGCCGCGAAATCCGCCGAAGGCGGGTAGGTCTTGTCCGTCATGTAGTCCTCCTTGGAACAGGCACATGTGCCCGGTCGTCTTAAAGTGTCGCGCCGCAAATTACGTCACGCGCTCCTTCCCGTGCATACATTTGCCACAAGTTAAACTTTCTGTAACCATCTTCTTTCACGGTATTTTTTTGTAAATTTATTTCGATTTCATCTGTGAAATTTGTAAATTTCCGGAAAATAGCTCGTTCTTTTCGGTGTTTGTTGAGAATTTTCCGCAACGTCACTCTTGCAAAGAAAAGGGTGACGAAAACTCAACTTTAAGACCGCTGGGGAAGAATTCGGACGAAATACCCGTTTGTGCCGCAATTATCTTACCCAACCGCGAATCACGGTTGCGCTAACGCGGACGTCTTGATGCACAATAGAAAAGGGAGCGCCGGAGCGCTCCCTTGGCTGATTTTCGCCGATGAGCAGTTTTACTGCTTACCAACCATCTTCCAGACGCCGCCTTCGACGACCGAAATGATCACATCGTTCGCGCCCTGGTGGGTTTCCGGGGTGTAGTTGATGGTGGTGCCGAGAAGCTCGCTGTCATACTTCACGTTTTCCATTGCCGCTTTGAACGACTCCGGCGTGAGGTCTGCACCTGCGGCTTCGAGCGCGCGGATCAGCGTGTCTGCTGCGGAGTAACCGAGCATCGCGAAGCCGGACGCGGGCTGGCCATATGCGGCCTGAT
>RFUP01000166.1 GCA_009922885.1 Paracoccaceae bacterium | reverse complement strand
GGCCGCTCGCGCCACTTGTCCTCGCCGCCTGCGATCATGTGCAGAAGTTTCAGCCCGTCCTCGACATAGTCGGGGTCGGTGAAGGAAACCCCCACATGCTTCGTGGTGCCCGCACAGCTTGCGTAAATGGAGTTGAGATCCATCTCGCGGTTATCGGGAATATCACGGCACACCATGGCGCGTTGGAAGAAGTGTAGGTTATCGAGCTGGTCCACGATCCGCGCGGCATCGTGCAAATCCTGCACTTTGCTGTCGCGGTAATGTTTGCCGTGAACATCCACGAGATGCACTGCCGCACCTGCCGTGCCGTAATGCACGCGCGTGCCTGACAGATCGAGGTCATTCTTTCCATCGCGGCTGTAAAGCGTGATCCCACGTGCGGCTTTCGCCAGCATGTCTTCCACGAGTGCACGCGGGAAGCGGATGCGCCCGTCATCCCCGAGGATCGCGCCTGCACCGGTCAGGATTTCCACACCGGAGGGCGGGGCGTCGGCAAGGCCGATCTGCTCCAGTGCGTCCAGCGCGGCGTGGTGGATGCGCAGCACATCGTGGTCCGAGAGCGGGCGGTATTGGCCGCCAGAAAGTCCGGCCCGTATCGGGCGCTGGTTGTCGGGAAGGGAAGTCGAGCGTGCCGCACGGCGCGCTTCGCGTCCGCCAGAACGGCGGGGGGCCTGGTCGTTCATAGATTGGTAACTCCGAGAAAGCAGAAATGGCGTCAGGTTCTCAGAAAACGAAAGGACGCCCACGCGCCGCACGCCCACGCTCCGCACCGATGGTGCGAACGACGAGCGCGATCTTCCAATCCATGTCTTTCATCGGTATCTCCCTGACGCAAATAGTGCCGAGGAAGATGCTGCCCGTCTCACCGAATTGCGACGGAATGTCGTTTTCGAACTACCACCGCCCCGATGCGCCGCCGCCCCCAGAACGGCCACCGCCAAAGCCACTGGACGAACTGCTGCTTTGCGACGGGATTACGAACGTATCGCGCTCACTCCGATTGCAATGAGGGCAAAAAATAGTGCGCTCGCCTTGCCCTGTTTCGGAGCGCGACGCGGCTGTGATCGTCGCACGCCGCACCCGCAATCCACGCCGCCCGCAGCTCGGGCACTTTCGGAACCGCGTGGCTTGATCGGAGAGGAAGCGCCGGAAGATGAAAACCAACATCGCCAGAGTGATTCCATAGGGCATGGCCTTATCGGCCCAAGCGCCGGAAGGCGGGTCTGTGCGATCAGCAAAGGGCAGGGCGATCGCTGCAATTGTCTCCTGCACTCCGGCTTCGATCCCCGCCTCATAATCGCCGCGCCGGAAATCGGGTAGGAAGAAATCATCCACTACACGCTCGGCGGCGCGGTCCCATTGCCCGCCATAGCCCAGCCCCAACTCGATCCGCATCGCGCGATCATCCACGAGAACAAGAGCCAGAATTCCGTCATTCCGTTTTCTGTCGCCAATGCCCCAATGGTTAAACACGCCTTGCGCGAACGCCTCCAGTGTCATCTCCTGCGCGAATTCTGTTTGGGTCCGGAGGGTCAGAACAGCGAACTCGACCCCCGTCTCCTTCCGCAAAGCATCGAGTTGCTCCGTCACCCGAGCCTCGGCGGCCTCATCCATCACCTCGGCGTAATCGTTCACCGTTGTGCTCTTCCACTCGGGCCAGTTTTCTGCCGCCAGAGCGCTTGCGATGATGATGAGAAATGCGCCCAAAACCCTCATTAACTTAGCCTAACAGATCATTGATAATACGAGAGGAAATTGAATTTCCGAGGGGCAAGAAATCACCTTCATCAAACATCGCCCGCGCCGCGTCGTGGATCACCCGATGCGTTGCTCGCGCGAGGCTCGACCCGAGCGACAACCGCGCTGCGCCAATTGCCGCATACTCCGCCCGCGTGCGTTTGGCGTATTCGCCCACGACAAGCGCATTCACGGGAAGCGCCGTCGCTTTGCAAATCCGCTCCAGATCAGCCCAAGTCTTTGGCACGGGTGCATAAAGGCAGTCCGCCCCCGCCGCTTCGAATGCCGCCAACCTCCGGATCGCTTCCTCGATGTCGTAGTGACCCGTCATGATCCCATCAGCCCGCGCGACAAGAACGAAATCCCTCTTCAGCGCCCGCGCCGCCGCTGCCCCTGCGCGGAACCGCTCGACCGCTTCGTCGAACGGGTAGGGCGCACCCGTTGCGGGGTCCACATCCTCTATAGAAATTCCCGCAAGCCCTGCTTCAAACGCCAGTCTCACGGTTTCGGCGACAGCGTCGGGCGTGTTGCCATAGCCATTCTCGAAATCACCCGACACGGGCACATTCACCGCCCGCACCATGGCTTCCGCGTGTTCCAGCGCCTCGTCCCGGCTCACTTGGCCGTCTGGCCGCCCCAAGGTAAAAGCATGCGCTGCAGAGGAGGTCGCAATCGCCTGTGCGCCCAAGGCCGCCAGCATCTTGGCCGAGCCTAGATCCCACGCATTTGCCAAAATGAACGGGTTTCCCCGCTGATGGAGATCACGGAAAACGGCGCCAATATCGTGCTGCATGAAAGCTCTCCTTTACGGAGAGCCTGCCAGAGCCGCTTCTTGTGAACAAGTCGCTTACGGTTCCTGTTCAGATTGCGTTGGCAAACGTCAAAAGCCGTTCGAACGCTTTGCCAAATGCCTCGTCGGGGATCGTTAGGGCCATGCGGATATGCCCGGCCGCCGCTTGGCCAAAAATCTCACCCGGCATAACTGCGATGAGTTCCTCATCGAGCAGGCGGTTCGCGAAGGTCTCACCGCTCAATCCCGTCGCCCGCATGTCGAGCATCATGTACATCGCCCCATCCGGTGGAATGGCCTTGATCCGGTTCTGCTGGGCCAAGAGATCAAGCGCAATCTTGCGCCGTCGCGCGAAGGGAGCGGCAATCTCTGCTTCCAACTTGGGGCCTTCCTCCAGTGCGAAACTGGCAGCATCCTGAATGAACCCGGCCACGCCGTAGGTCGTATGGGTCGAAAGCGTGGTGAGAAGCCCGATTATTGCTTCAGGTCCGACGATCCATCCGATCCGCGAGCCCGTCATGGCGTGGCTCTTCGACATCGACCCGATCACCAAAGTGCGTTCATCCATGCCCGGCAAGGAACGGATACTAACGTGCTCTCCGTTCCAGATCTGCGTGTCATAAACCTCATCCGAGATCACCCAAAGATCATGGGCCTTTGCAACTTCGGCAATACCTTCAAGGGTTTGCCGTGTGTAAACGGCCCCAGTCGGGTTGTTTGGCGAATTGATCAACAATGTTTTTGCTTCGGCGGCAACCGCTGCAATCGCACTCGCGCGGGGCTGGAAGCCGTCCTCAGGCAAAGCTTTCACGGCGAGCGGGCGTGCGCCCACACCTCGGATCGTGCCGGGGTAGGTGGCGTAATAGGGGTCAATGAAAAGCGCCGTATCACCCTCGTCCAACGTTGCGTGATGCGCTGCGAAAAGCCCCGATTGCCCGCCCGGAACAATGAGCACATTCTCGCGGTTCGTCGGAACGCCCGTGCGCTCGGAAACCCGCCGCGCCACCAGATCACGCAGGCGATCCGTTCCGGGAATGGCTGAATAACCCGTGTGCCCGGCCTCCGCCGCGCGCCCCATTGCGGCGAGGATCGAGGGATCGGTACGGATGTCATGCTCGCCGATTGTCAACTCCGTCACAGGCTGACCCTCAGCTACCATCTGGCGCGCCCTGAAGAACAAGGCCCAGCCATCGCCGCCGCCTGCCAAAAGATTCTCAATCCGTTTGGATGCCCGCATGCCGATCTCCTTTAATTGCCACGAATGGGGCATGGCTGTGCACGGGTGTCAATGCCTGCGCAGCGCTTGCCTAAACCTTTCCATTTCCAGTCAGATTTGATAAGCCCCGCGCGATACCCGCCCGTGAGGACACCATGACAAAGCCAACGATCCGCCTCCGAGATTCCAAATCGCGGACGGTCCGGGATTTTGCCCCGATCGACCCGAAGAACGTGCGGATGTATGTCTGTGGCCCTACGGTCTATGATCGCGCGCATCTCGGCAATTCCCGGCCTGTTGTTGTTTTTGATGTGCTGTATCGCCTCCTGCGCCATGTATACGGCTCAATGCACGTGACTTACGCACGGAACTTCACTGACGTTGACGACAAGATCAACGCCAAGGCCGCCGCCACGGGCCGCCCGATCCGTGACATTACGGACGAAACCATCGGCTGGTATCACGCCGACATGGACGCCCTCGGCGCGCTTCGTCCGAACATGGAACCCCGCGCCACCGAATGGATCGGCGCGATGATCGCCATGATCGAAACGCTGATCGCCCAAGGCCACGCCTATGCAGCCGAAGGGCACGTGCTGTTCCGCGTGCGTTCCTACAAGGACTACGGCGCGCTCTCCGGCCGCTCTGTGGATGACATGATCGCGGGCGCGCGGGTGGAAGTTGCCCCGTTCAAGGAAGACCCGATGGACTTCGTCCTCTGGAAACCCTCGGACGATCAGACACCGGGATGGGAAAGCCCATGGGGCTATGGCCGCCCCGGCTGGCACATCGAATGCTCGGCCATGGCGCACGAACTGCTCGGCTCGTCTTTCGACATCCATGGCGGCGGGATCGACCTGCAATTCCCCCACCACGAAAACGAAATCGCCCAAAGCTGCTGCGCCCACCCCGAAGGGGGCTTCGCGAACTTCTGGATGCACAACGAGATGCTGCTCGTTGAAGGGAAGAAGATGTCTAAATCCTTGGGCAATTTTTTCACCGTGCGCGATTTGCTGGACAAAGGCGTGCCGGGCGAGGTGATCCGGTTCGTCTTCCTCCAGACCCACTACAGCAAGCCGATGGACTGGACCGAGGAGAAGCGCGTGCAGGCCGAAGCGACGCTTCGGAAGTTCTATCGCATCGCCGAGGATGCTGTTGGCGAAGCAGGGCCTTACGTGGGCGTGGTCAATGCCCTCTCTGACGACCTGAACACGGCTATGGTGGTTTACGAATTGCACCAAATTGCGCTTGCGGGGGATAGCCCGTCGCTTCGCGCCAGCCTGCAACTCCTTGGCTTGATGGGGGCAGAAGCCCCTGCATGGGCGAAAGCACCGGAAACCGACCTTAGCGCCTTCGCCGAGCGCCTTTCCGCATTGCGCAGCGCTGCAATGGAAACCAAGGATTTCGCTGGCGTCGATGCCCTGAAAAGCGCCCTGCTTGCGGCAGGCGTCGAAGTGCGGATGTCGAAAGCAGGTGTGGAACTGGTTCCCGGCTCCGGCTTCGACCCCGCGAAACTGGAGGGCCTCTAATGCTGCCCCAGACCTGTGCAATCCCTTCCGCTGTTCGAAAGCTCCCCGCATGACACGCGAGCGCCTCTACATCTATGACACCACGCTGCGCGACGGCCAGCAAACCCAAGGTGTGCAATTCTCGGTCGCAGAGAAACAGCAGATCGCGCGGTCTCTCGACAGTCTTGGTGTGGATTACATCGAAGGTGGCTGGCCCGGAGCGAACCCGACCGATAGCGATTTCTTCGCGGCACTTCCCGCCACCCGCGCCACTGTCACGGCCTTTGGCATGACCAAGCGGGCAGGGCGTTCGGCCGCGAATGATGAAGTGCTTTCCGCCGTGTTGAACGCGGGCACGCCTTCGGTCTGCCTCGTCGGCAAGACCCATCCTTTCCATGTGGAAACCGCGCTCGGGATCACGCTGGAAGAAAACCTTGAGAATATCGCGGC